>CAIUFY010000065.1 GCA_903898555.1 uncultured Actinomycetes bacterium | reverse complement strand
ATTGCAGTTGCAATGCCATCGAGGGTAATACTTCCTGAATATCCGTAAAGGAATGCTGCTCCGAAAAGGAAGAAGGCTGAGGAAAATGCGCCGAGGAGAAAGTACTTGAGGGCCGCTTCTTGAGAGAGTAAGCGGCGACGGCGTGATAATCCAGCCATTAGGTACAAAGGCAAAGACAAGACTTCAAGTGCTACGAATAAGGTGATGAGGTCGGTAGCAATAGGAAATAGAAGCATTCCACTTACTGCAAAAAGAGTCAGTGGGAAGACTTCAGTTTGTTGCTTTCCTGCAATGACCGCAGCTCTCTCTTCTTCTGATCCTGGAATTGCAGAAGCTTGTGCAGCAAAATTATCAGTGTCTGCGATGTACAGAACGGCGATTAGCGAGAGGATCAAGATTGTGCCTTGAATGAAAATTCCGGCTCCATCAATGGCGACTGAGTTAACAGCAGCAGTCTTTGAACTCTGTCCATGGATTCTAAACAGATAAGCAAAAGACAGAACAAGGGTTCCAATTGCTATTGCTGTTTGAATTGAGGCACGTGAACTCTTCTTAACTACAGCTTCTACAAGCACTCCTAGGAGCGCTCCTCCTAAGACAATAAGGATTGGTGCTAGAAGTGAATACGATAATTGAGGTGCGGTCAGCATTACTTACCTGCCTTAGGTTGTGGATCTTCTACGCCAGCATGCGTCATTACTTGATGCGAAGCAGGATTTAAGACATCTGTTATTGGCTTCGGGAAGAATCCAAAAAAGACGAGAATTGCTATTACTGGAGCGATTGCGATCTTCTCGCGAAGATTCAAATCAGTCAAAGATTCATTTCCAGGAGTCGTAGGACCATGGAGAGACTTTTGAACAGTTAACAATACATAAAGAGCTGCCAGAACAATTCCGGTTGTACCCACGATTGCAGCGAGCGGGTAACGTGTAAATGTTCCAACAAGAACTAAGAATTCACTTACGAAACTTGATAGACCAGGCAGCGCGAGTGCTGACATTCCTGCGATGAAGAATGCCCAAGCCATAACTGGCGTGACTCTCTGCAAACCACCGAAATCATCAATCTTCGTGGAACCACGTCTAGATGCCATCCAGCCTGCAACCAGGAATAGCGCTGCGGTAGAGAATCCATGATTAACCATGTAGAGCGAAGCACCTGTGAGGCCTTGCGATGTCATTGCAAAAATTCCCAATGTAATGAAACCGAAGTGGCTTATCGAGGTAAACGCAATGAGGCCATTGATATCTTTTTGTCCAATAGCAAGAAATGCGCCATACAAAATAGATATCAACGAAAGAACAATAATTGCTGGAGTAAATGTGTGTGCAGCGTGTGGAAATAGCGTGATACAGAATCGAATCATTCCGTAAGTTCCAACTTTATCTAGAACTCCGAGGAGCAAGACTGAAGTTGCTGGAGTTGCTGACTTTGCTGCGGTTGGAAGCCAAGTATGAAGCGGCCACAACGGGGCTTTGATGGCAAATGCAATAAAGAATCCAAGGAAAAGCATATTTTCCGTTGCTGAATCAATGTGCAGGCCAGAAAGCGCTGTCACGTCAAAAGTCGATCCAATTTGATTCGTTGCAATTACATAAGTTCCAATAACTGCAGCCAACATCAAGAGTCCACCAAGAAGGCTGTAAAGCAAGAACTTCATAGCGGCCTGCGCACGTTCACCGCGACCGTATCCGCCGATAAGGAAGTAAACCGGAATCAGCATTGCTTCAAAAATTACGTAGAACAAGAAGACATCAGTGGCTGCGAAAACGCCAATCATCATTGTTTCTAATACCAAAATTAAGGCGTAGTAAACGCGAGGCGACCATCTTCCATTCTCAGATTCATTCCATCCAGCCAATAAGACGATTGGCACTAGGACGGTGGTCATAAGAATAAGAACGAGTGCAATTCCATCAATTCCAACTGCGTACTTGATTCCAAAACTTGAAATCCAATTACGAGATTCAACAAATTGCATTGCCGAAACTCCACGATTAAAGCGAAGCGCCATGACGATGGAAATCGCCAAATCAACAACGGAGACTCCAATTGCAAATTGCTTCACAAGAGTTGTCGAGCCTTTAGGAAGAACAAAAAGACCGATAACGCCGATAAGTGGAAGAAGTTCTAGGACGCTCACGATACTCATAGGGTCACCATCCAAATCGTTGCGATGAGGGCCAGGACGCCTATCACCATAATGAGTGCGTAGCTTCGAACATATCCGTTTTGAATCTTACGAAGATTAGTTGAGCTGACTGCAACAACTCCCCCGACCCCGCGCACAATGCCGTCAATAAAGTTATTGTCCATAGCAACAAAGAAGCGAGTAAGGGCTTGTCCAGGACGTACCAAAACTCGATCGTTGAAATCATCTTGTAGAAGATCTCGACGTACGATCTTTGTCAGAATCGAAACATCTTCTGGAGCTTCGGCTGCCACATTTGTGCGGTACTTGAGAATTGCAATTGCTACGCCTACAGCGACGACACCAAGAGCTAACAATGAAACTGTCAGAGGAGGCAAAAGCTCCTTTTCATCATGAATCCCGGCGGCATTTACTACGGGAGCTAACCAATTGACCATCGCATGGCCTGAATTAAAGAGGAATCCAGATGCGACAGATCCAATAGCAAGGACAACCATAGGAATCCACATAAGTGAAGGTGACTCATGTGGATGGGCTTCATCGTCCCAACGCTTTGTTCCAGTGAAGGTGAGGACAATTACGCGAGTCATGTAGAAAGCGGTGATTGCTGCTCCGAGAAGCGCTGCACCACCGACAATGACGCCTTTTGCTCCACCAGCGTTAAATGCTGTTTCAATAATTTTGTCTTTGGAGTAGAAACCTGCAAAAGGCGGTACTCCAATAATTGCAAGATAACCCAGACCAAATGTTATTGCGGTGATTGGCATAACTTTTCCAATAGCGCCATATCTACGCATATTTACTTCGTCATTCATGCCGTGCATAACTGAACCTGCTCCTAGGAACATTCCAGCCTTAAAGAAACCATGAGTAAGTAAGTGCATGATCGCAAAGGCATAACCAACAGGACCAAGTCCGGTTGCAAGAATCATGTAACCAATTTGCGACATGGTCGAAGCTGCAAGGGCTTTCTTAATGTCATCTTTGGCCGTACCGACTAGCGCTCCGAATAGAAGCGTTATGGCACCGACAACAAGAACCATTGTTTGAGCTGTTGGAGATGCATCAAAAACGAAATGTGAGCGTGTAATTAGGTATACGCCAGCGGTCACCATGGTTGCAGCGTGAATCAAAGCAGAAACCGGAGTTGGGCCAGCCATCGCATCGCCAAGCCAAGATTGCAACGGGAACTGAGCTGACTTACCGGCAGCTGCTAGAAGCAACATGGCACCAAGAGCGGTGAGGGCAGCCGTTGAAGCATGTGGCACTCCTGCTTCGACTCCGCTGAAGGAAACAGTTCCAAATTGAGCGAATGCAATCATGATTGCCAGCGACAGGCCGACGTCACCGATGCGGTTGGCAACAAAGGCTTTCTTCGCTGCAACTGCATAGTTTGGTTTTTGATTCCAGAAACCAATAAGCAAATATGAAGCCAAGCCAACGCCTTCCCAGCCAACATAAAGATTCAAATAAGAATCTCCGAGGACTAGAAGCAACATCGCGGCTACGAAAAGATTGAGAAATGCAAAGAAGCGACGACGATCATGATCGTGCGACATGTATGCAATCGAGTAGATGTGAATCAAAGTGCCAACGCCAGTAATCAAAAGTACGAAGCAAATTGATAGTTGATCTAGGAGCAAAGAGGCGTGGACATTAAAAGATCCCACTGAAATCCAGGTGAATAGATCTTGGTGGATTGCCCGAGCATCGCCACTTCGCTGGCGCATCGCGAAGAACTCGACAGCAGCGATTACGAATGTAGACGCTGAAACCAAGGTTGCGACAAGGTGACCCCACTTATCTGCAATTCGTCCCAAAAGGAGAAGAATTGCAGAGCTAAATAAAGGTAGCGCTATTAGGTAAACGAGATTAGATGATGTTGTCATGACTATCGCTTCAACAAACTAGCGTCATCTACAGACGCCGATCGACGGGAGCGATACATCGTGACGATGATCGCGAGTCCAACAACAACTTCACACGCAGCAACAACCATGGTGAAGAGGGAGGCCACTTGGCCAACTAGGTCACCGTTGACGCGAGAGAAAGTTACAAAGGCAAGGTTTGCTGCGTTAAGCATTAGTTCTACACACATGAAAACAACAATTGCGTTTCTGCGGACAACTACACCAACTGCGCCAATAGTGAAGAGGATTGCAGATAAGTACAAGTAATTTGAAATATCCATTTAGTTTTCCTCCTCATCAATGTGAGTCAATTCAAAAGGCTTCGAAGCAATGATGTCTCCGCGCGCTTCCAATACCTTGGAAATAGAGGCATCTGAAGGTTGTCCGTCTGGACCTAGGGCTGGAACGTCTACTGCGTTGTGAAGTGCGTAAACACCGGAACCAGGAAGACCTGCAGCGTGTGCCAACGAATCCCCGCGGAAGCGGGCGATTGAAAGATCTCTTTGCGAAGTACGCGATTTTGGCTTCTGGCTATGGGCCAAAACCATTGAACCAAGAGCAGCTGTGATGAGCAGCGCCGAAACAACTTCAAAAGCCCACACGTACTGTGTAAACAACTCGTTTGCCAGTCCTTGAACATTTCCATTCGCATTAATGGCCTCAACGCCTGTTGCTGGATGGTTAAGAGTTGCTCGACCAATAAGAGAAAGAAGTAATCCAACAATTCCTACCGCAGCAGCAATAGCTGCAGGGCGTTGGCCTTTAATATTTTCAACAAGTGAGTCCGAAGAGTCGACGCCAACTAGCATCAAGATGAATAAGAACAACATCATTACCGCACCGGTGTAGACAACTACTTGAACGATTCCAAGGAACAAAGCGCCTTGCGCAATGTAAAGAATTGCGAGAGTAATCATTACCCATGCGAGAAGAAGCGCAGAATGGACTGCCTTTTTTACAAGCAGCATTCCAAGCGCAGCTAAAACTGCTAGGGGCGCAAGAATCCAAAACTGAACAGCTTCTGGAGTTGCAGTGCGACCGACTTGAAGAGATTGAATAAAGAGATTATGCATGAGGAGCCTTCACTTCCTGTGAAGGATGCGTTCCTGTTACTTCACCTTTGTAATAAGAAGTATCAGTCGTACCTGGATACATTGGATGAGGCGGCTGCAACATTCCAGCACGTAGAGGTGCAAGAAGATCTTCTTTATCGAAAATCAATTTATTTCGATTATCGTCAGCTAGTTCATACTCATTCGTCATTGTGAGAGCACGAGTTGGGCACGCTTCAATGCAAAGACCGCAAAAAATACAACGTAAATAATTTATTTGGTAAACCTTGCCGAAACGTTCTCCAGGTGAATATTGGGCATCTGGGGTGTTGTCTCCGGCTTCAACCAAAATGGCATCAGCTGGGCAGGCCCATGCGCATAATTCGCAACCAATACATTTTTCAAGACCATCTTCGTATCGATTGAGTTGGTGGCGACCATGGAACCGTTCAGCTGTTGGCGCTTTAACTTCAGGATATTGAATCGTTTCGACCTTTTTGAACATCGTTGCAAAGGTAAGCCAAAATCCCTTTAGCTGAGTAAAAAATGAGGCTGGGGATTGCTCAGGAATTTGCGTGCTCTCTTGAACAGCCTTCTCAATGCTGAAATCGTCAGTCATTGATCTCCTCCGTTCCGATTGAAGCTTGAGTACTTATCTGAGGTGTCAAAACTGGCACTGGGAAAGAAGGTGCAGGAAAAGCGTTTAATGATTCTTTATCCTCTAACTTTCGCTTTTCTTTAGCCTTATCAAAGAGCGATGCCGCAGCGAACACTAGGAGAAGGACTCCGAAAGTGAAGCCGACGATTACAAACCTAGGGGCTCCTTGTTGTGACATCACGCGAAGCGTTGAAACAATCATGATCCAAAGCAAGCTAACTGGGATCAAGACCTTCCAACCAAATTGCATAAATTGGTCATAACGCAGGCGAGGGAGTGTTCCGCGCAACCATACGAATAAGAAGAAGAAAAGAATTACCTTTGCGAAGAACCAAACCAAAGTAAACCATCCACCCAACCATGTCTCGGTAAATCCAAGCCCTGGAAGAGCGTGATATCCACCGAGGAAAAGAGTTGTCGCTAGTGAAGAAACGACGACCATATTCACATATTCGGCGAGGAAAAATAGTGCGAACTTTAGTGAGGAGTACTCGGTATGGAATCCACCGACAAGTTCTCCTTCTGCTTCAGCAAGATCAAATGGTGCTCGGTTTGTTTCTCCGACCATTGAAATTACGTAAATAATGAATGAAGGGAAGAGAACTACCCCAAACCACCACTTTTGTTGGGCATCAATGATTGATGAGGTCGACATTGAACCTGAATAAATAAATACTGCAACAAGTGAAAGTCCCATAGCTACTTCATAGGAAATTACTTGCGCACTTGAACGTAAGCCACCAAGAAGCGGATAAGTGGAACCAGAAGACCATCCGGCAAGAACAATTCCGTAAACTCCCACGGATGCAATTGCAAGAACATATAGAACGCCCACGGGAAGATCGGTTAGCTGCATTGCAGTCGTATGACCGAACAACCTGACTTTTCCTGTCATCGGAACAACAGCAAACGCCATAAAACAAGTTGTAGCTGAAATAATTGGCGCAATAACAAATACAACCCTGTCTGCTGCCTTAGGAATGAGATCTTCCTTAAGCGCAAGTTTCACTCCATCAGCAAGACTTTGTAGAAGACCAAACTTTCCAGCACGGTTAGGTCCAACGCGAACCTGCATGCGAGCGACGATTCGTCGCTCTGCCCAAATTGAGAGCAAAGTTGCTACTACGCAGATTACGAAGATCAGGACACCTTTAACAAGGATGAGCCAACCTGGATCTGCACCAATTAGTTCTGAAGTGCTCATGCCTTGACCACCGATACGAGACATCCTTCAGCGGCGCCGAAGGTAACGATTGTTTGAGAATCTTGCGAGTTTCTTGGAAGCCATACCTTGTCATCTGAAATATTTGCAATATGGGCCGGGACCGTGATGCTTCCGCGTTCATTTGCAATTGTTAGGAGTTCTCCGCTTTTTACACCAAGAGAAGTTGCACGAGCCGCTGAGATTACTGCGACTGCTTTGCGGGCAGTTCCAGCCAAGTTCTCTTCTCCTGCTTGGAGTGAACCGAGGTCAATTAGCTGACGCCAAGAAGTAAGAACGGCTTGATCGCCGGAAACTGAAGGCGTGCTTGCGGATGCATTTGTTGGTTTAGAAACAGAAGCTCCATCCCAAACTCCAAGCGCCGAAAATTCCTTAGCTGCTGAAGTTACTGAAGGAAGTGAAATTGGCTTCTTCATTTCATCAGCAATCATGGAAAGAATACGGACATCACTTCTTGTGGTTACCAAAGGCCCTTCAATAGCCTTATCAAAACTACGCTCACGGCCTTCCCAGTCAAGGAAAGATCCGGCTTTTTCAGTAACTGCCGCAACTGGAAGAACTACATCTGCGATTGCAGTAACTGCACTATGAGAAATTTCTAATGAAACAACAAAAGAGTTCAGCAATTGACCGAGCGCTGCTGACGAAATATCTGAAGGATCAACCCCGCCAATTAAAACGGCATCTAGTCCACCCTCAGAATTTAATGAGTTAAGTATTTGTTCAGTAGAACGCCCAAGCTCAGTTGGAAGTGAATCAACACCCCACGCTGTTTGGACATCAATGCGAGCGGCCGCATCAGAAACCGGACGTCCGCCAGGAAGTAAGTTTCCTAAGGCACCTGCGGCTAGAGCACCACGTTCGCCGGAGCGACGTGGAATCCAAGCAATCTTTGCAGTTGTGTGAGCAGCGATTGCGCTAAACAGACCAGGAACTTCTGCACTTCGCTCACCAACTAGCACAACTGATTTCTCCGTGAGGTTTGTTACTTGATCAAAACTGGAAAGAAGATTTGCTTTTAACTTTTCACTTCCGCGACTTGCAAACGGAGCGATTGTTGTTACTTGCAAACCACGCTTGCGTACCTGCTTGTAAACGCGCAAGAACACGATTGGAGATTCATCTTCTGGTTCGAAATTAACCAGAACGACGTGATCAGCCTTATCAATGTCTGCGTAAGTCGTCTTCAAATTAACTACTGTAGACGCAAGAAACGCTGCCTCTTCATCTGTATGAGGACGTGATCGGAAATCAATGTCATTCGTGCCGAGTGTGATACGGGCGAACTTGGAATAGCCGTAGGCATCTTCAACTGTTGCGCGTCCGCCAACAAGCACTCCAACTTTCTTGTCAGAGAAACCAGCGGCAACCCGAGCAAGTGCTTCGGGCCATGATGCTTCGCGAAGCTCGCCATCATCACCACGAACAAGCGGTGAAGTTACGCGCTCTTTGCTTGAGAGATATTTAAATGCCCAGCGACCCTTGTCGCAGTTCCATTCCTCATTAACTGAAGCATCGTCACCAGCTAGGCGACGCAAAGTCTTTCCGCGGCGCACATCTGTACGAAGTGCACAACCAGCCGCACAGTGTTCGCAAGCCGTTGGAGTGGAAACTAAATCAAATGGACGAGCACGGAAACGGTATGAGGCACCAGTTAGCGCGCCAACAGGACAAATTTGAACTGTGTTTCCAGAGAAATACGAATTGAATGGATCCTTCTCGTAAATTCCAACTTGCTGCAGTGCTCCGCGTTCATTGAGAGTAATGAATGGATCACCTGCGATTTGCTCTGAGAATCTCGTGCAGCGTGCGCATAGAACGCAACGTTCGCGATCCAAAAGCACCTGAGATGAAATATTAATTGGCTTCTCGAATGTGCGCTTAACACCCGTAAAACGAGATTCAGTTCTGCCGGTACTCATTGCCTGATTTTGAAGTGGACACTCTCCGCCTTTGTCACAGACTGGGCAGTCAAGTGGATGGTTTATAAGAAGCAATTCCATAATTCCCTTTTGCGCTTTTTCCGCAACAGGTGAAGTTAATTGAGTCTTAACAATCATATTTGGCTCTACAGGAATGGTGCACGAGGCCTGAGGCTTAGGAAATGCGCGACCGTTGATTTCAACATCCACCAAACACTGACGGCAAGCACCAGCGGGCGCCAACAGTGGGTGGTCGCAGAAACGTGGAATCTGAATACCAAGTTTTTCTGCAGCGCGAATAATGAGAGTTCCTTTTGGAACGGTGACTTCGAAACCGTCAATTACAACGGTAATCATCTCAACAGCTACATCAGTCGTCATGAGAGAGCTCCAGCAAATAGTGTTGAGGCGATTGGATCAAAAGGGCAACTTCCTAAATCAAGATGGCGCTGATATTCCTCGCGGAAATGCTTCATTGACGAAACGATTGGGCTAGCTGCTCCATCTGCTAGAGCGCAAAATGAGCGACCTGCAATGTTGTCAACGATATCTAGTAACTTGTCGAGATCCGCGGATGTACCGCGTCCAGCCTCAAGCTCTTTAAGTGCTTGAACCAACCACCAAGTGCCTTCGCGACATGGTGTGCACTTTCCACATGATTCATGTTTGTAAAACTCAGTCCATCGAAGCACTGCGCGCACAACGCATGTTGTCTCATCAAAAATTTGAAGGGCTTTTGTTCCCAACATTGAACCGGCTGCGCCGACGCCTTCGTAATCAAGAGGCACATCTAAATGTTCTTGGGTAAACATCGGAGTAGATGAACCACCAGGAGTCCAGAATTTCAGTGTGTGGCCTTCGCGCATTCCGCCAGCCATTTCTAGGAGTTCTCTCAGAGTGATTCCTAGAGGAGCTTCGAATTGTCCAGGGTTCTTAACATGGCCTGAAAGTGAGTAAAGAGTAAACCCTTTGCTCTTCTCGGTTCCCATTGATTGAAACCACTCCGTGCCGTTAGCAATAATTGCTGGAACTGATGCGATTGACTCAACGTTGTTCACAACTGTTGGGCGCGCATATAGCCCTGCGATTGCAGGGAATGGAGGACGAAGACGAGGTTGTCCGCGGAATCCTTCTAGTGAATCAAGAAGTGCAGTTTCTTCTCCGCAAATATAAGCACCGGCTCCTGCGTGCAAGACGAGTTCTAAATCAAAACCTTTGCCGTTGATGTTCTTGCCTAGCAATCCAGCAGCGTATGCATCCGCAATCGCTTGCTGTACGCGACGATACACATGCACGACTTCGCCGCGAAGGTAAATGAAAGCGTAATTAGCTCGGATTGCATATGAAGCAATGATGATGCCCTCAACCAAAGAGTGCGGATTTGCCATCAAAAGCGGCATATCTTTACAAGTACCTGGTTCGGACTCATCAGCATTCACAACTAGGTAATGATCTTTTCCATCATTTTGAGGAATGAATCCCCACTTCATGCCAGTCGGAAAGCCTGCGCCGCCGCGGCCGCGAAGGCCAGAATCTTTTACGAGCTGAATAACAGCATCAGGATCCATATCCAGCGCTGTCTTTGCTGCCTTATATCCACCATTGCGGCGGTAAGCATCGATTGTGAAGGAATCTGCTTCATCCCAATGAGCTGAAAGAACTGGCGATAATTTGCTCATATTAATTACTTGCCCTCTTTCGATAACTTCAAACCAAGCTTGGAAGGTTCTCCAGCAGAGACGCCTTCGCCTGCAAGTCCATCAGATACACCTGCGAGTACTGCAGAATTTTGCTTCCATGTACGCAGACTCTTAGGTCCGCGAGTAGGTGCTGGCGGATTCCCATTACGGGCGCCATCCACTAAATCTTTAACACTTTGTGGGGTTTGGTTATCGAAAAATTCCCAGTTCACCATTACGACAGGGGCATAATCACAAGCAGCATTACATTCAATTCGCTCTAATGAAACTTTGCCATCTTCTGTAACTCCATCATTTCCAATTCCAAGATGTTCCGATACTGACTTATAAATCTCATCGCCACCCATAACCGCGCAGAGAGTATTGATGCAAACTCCTACGTGATATTCACCAACGGGCTCACTCTTATATTGAGTGTAAAAAGTAGAAACAGCTGTCACTTCAGCAGTTTCAAGCTCTAGCTTTTCAGCGATGAGTTCGATTCCCTCCGGAGTAACAAAACCTTCAATAGCTTGAACATAATGAAGCAAAGGCATAATTGCAGAGCGTTTACGTGGATAGCGAGCAATGATCGAATCCATAATTGCAATATTTTCAGTTGAGTAAGACATTAGCGATCCACACCTCCCATAACTGGGTCTATTGAAGCAACTGCAGAAATAACGTCAGCAATCATGCCGCCTTCACACATTGCGGCCGTTGATTGAAGATTATTGAATGATGGTTCGCGAAAGTGAACACGGTAAGGACGGGTTCCGCCATCAGAAACGGTATGAACACCAGTTTCACCGCGAGGTGATTCCACTGCTGCATATGCCTGACCAGCAGGAACTCGAAAACCTTCTGTAACAATCTTGAAGTGGTGAATTAGTGCTTCCATGGATTCGCCCATGATTTCGCGAATGTGGGCAAGTGAATTACCCATGCCATCAGCACTCACTGAAAGTTGTGCAGGCCATGCAATCTTTTTGTCAGCAACCATGACTGGCGCTCCATTTAATTTATCTAGGAAATCACAGCACTGTTCAATAATCCGAAGTGATTGCTCGAGCTCTCCTAGACGAACTAAGAATCTTCCATACGCATCAGATGTGTCGGTTGTGATGACATCAAAATTATAATTTTCATAGCCGGAATATGGTTGAGATTTACGAAGATCCCACGGCATTCCAGCCGCACGAAGGATTGGACCCGTAACACCAAGGGTCATACATCCAGCAAGATCTAAGTAACCAACATCCTTTGTGCGCTTCATCCAGATTGAGTTTCCAACGAGCAAAGTCTCATTATCTTTGAAACTCTTTCTCATATCGCGGCATGCTTCTCGAATTCGAGAGACAGCATCAGCCGGGACATCTTGAGCAACTCCACCAGGGCGGATGTAAGCCATATTCATACGAAGACCAGATACTTCTTCAAATATATCCAGGACGGTTTCGCGATCACGGAATGCAAAGAAGATTGGGGTGAGTGCGCCAAGTTCGAGGCCACCCGTTCCGAAACAAACCATGTGAGAAGAGATGCGATTTAGTTCCATCATCATTACGCGAATTACTTGTGCGCGTTCTGGAATTTGATCTGTAATTCCAAGAAGTTTTTCAACAGACATGCAATACGCAGTCTCATTAAAAATTGGAGCGAGGTAATCCATGCGAGTTACATAGGTAACTCCTTGGGTCCAAGTACGGTATTCAGTATTTTTTTCAATTCCGGTGTGGAGATATCCAATTCCGCAACGAGCTTCGGTGACAGTTTCGCCCTCGAGTTCAAGAATCAAACGAAGTACTCCGTGAGTCGATGGGTGCTGTGGACCCATGTTGACAACAACACGTTCCTCTTTTGTTGCACCAATTTCAGTTGAGAGCTCATCCCAATCTCCACCGGTTACTGAGTAAACGCGACCTTCAGTTGTTTCGCGCGATGATGCATATGGATCAAAACTCATCGATAGCTCCTACGCTCGCTAGGGGCTGGAACAGTTGCGCCATGAAACTCAACTGGAATTCCACCGAGTGGATAGTCCTTACGTTGTGGATGTCCTGCCCAATCATCTGGCATCAAGATGCGAGTTAATCCAGCATGACCATCAAAAATTATTCCGAACATGTCAAAAGTTTCGCGCTCGTGCCAATTGTTGCCGGCCCACACTTCTACAAGAGTTGGAATGTGCGGATCTGAATCCGGAACAGAAACTTCAAGGCGAAGACGTCGATTGTGTGTCATTGAAAGCAATGGGTAAACAGCATGAAGTTCGCGGCCAGTTTGATCTGGATAATGCACGCCACTTACACCTAAACACATTTCAAATTGAAGCTTTGGATTATCACGAAGAATTCTTGCTACATCTTCAAGTTTCTCGCGATTTACATGCAAAGTTAATTCGCCATTTTGAACAACGACAGCTTCTATTGCGTCGTTAAATTCTGGATAAGCACGTTCGAGATCATCTGCAATCTCATCAAAGTAACTGCCGTATGGGCGTTCTGATGATCCTGATGAAGATCCAACGCGTACTAATCCACCAAAACCAGAGGTGTCGCCTGAGCCGTTTACGCCAAACATTCCTTCGTCCTGGCTCATGCGAGAAGGCCAGTGATTTGATGAACTGGTTTAGCAGCGAGCGCAGCAGCTTCAACTTCACGAATAATTTGAGCGCGGTTTGAACCAAGCTTGGTGTCAGAAATCTGTTCGTGCAATTTGATGATTGCATCAATAAGCATTTCAGGGCGAGGTGGGCAACCAGGAAGGTAGATATCGACTGGAACAATATGATCCACGCCTTGCACGATTGCATAATTGTTAAACATTCCGCCTGAAGACGCACAAGCACCCATGGCTAGAACCCACTTTGGACCGGCCATTTGATCATAAATTTGTCGGAGAACTGGTGCCATCTTGTTCGACAAGCGACCGGCAACAATCATGAGATCGGCTTGGCGAGGAGAACCGCGGAAAACTTCCATTCCAAAACGCGACAAATCGTATTTCGCAGTCGTCGTTGCCATCATTTCAATTGCGCAGCATGCAAGCCCGAAGCTGGCAGGCCATAAAGATGTCTTTCGAATATATCCGGCAAGTTTTTCTACCGTTGTAAGCATTATTCCGCTTGGTAGCTTCTCTTCTAATCCCATTTAATCCCAGTCCAATCCACCGCGGCGCCAGACATATGCATAAGCAACAAAAACAGTAAGTATAAAAATAAGCATCTCGACGAGGCCAAAAACACCAAGCTTGTCGAATGTGACTGCCCACGGATAAAGGAAGACGATTTCAATATCGAAAACAATAAAGAGCATCGCAGTTATAAAGAATTTAACGGGGAACCTGCCACCGCCAGCGGCTTGTGGAGAAGGCTCTATTCCGCACTCATAAGCAGCGGATTTAGCTCTGTTATAGCGCTTTGGGCCGGTTATGGAAGTAACGATGACTGAAAAGGCGGCGAAGCCAAAACCTATGGCGCCTATTGCAAGAATCGGGACGTATGGATTCATGATGCCCGCAGTCTACGGGGCAAAGGCCTCTGAAGGAATTTGTTCTGGGTCACATTCGCCTGATTTCTCATACGAAAGCCAGCCTATGAAAGCGGCTTGTGTCCGATATGGATTGCCACAATTCCGAAGGTCAAATCCTGCCAGCCAACTCGCTCCCATCCAGCAGATTCCATGACTTGGGCAAGACCCTTTTGATTTGGCCATGCCTGAATGGATTCAGCCAGATAAATATAGGCATCCGGATTCGAGGAGGTCTTTTTGGCAATCGCTGGCAAAGCCCTCATGAGGTATTTCATATAAATGGTTCGGAAAATACGATTTGTTGGGTGGCTAAATTCCACGACGACCATCCGCCCACCAGGCTTCACGACTCGGAAGGCGTCGGCAAGGGCAGCTTTCGCGCTACTTGTATTTCGCAGTCCGAAAGAAATTGTCGCAACATCAAATTCATTCTCGCCAAAGGGCAACTTCAGGGCATCGCCTTGAATAAAGGTCAGATCTGGATTTCTTCGTTTTCCAGCATCAAGCATCCCTTGTGAAAAATCGAGAGCAATTACATCTGCGCCGGCATCAGCCAGCGGACGACTGGACGAACCTGTCCCTGCGGCAATATCAAGAATCCGCATACCTTTTTTTGGAGCGATAATTGCAGTAGCTACTTTTCGCCATGCTTTTGTGCGGTTGAGACTCAAGAGGTCGTTAATAAAGTCGTAGCGCTTTGCAACGCCATCAAACATTGCCGCTACTTCTTGAGGATCTTTATTCAGATCAGCTTTCTTACCCACGCGTATATTCTCGTGGCAGTAGGCTTTCTTTACAAATCCAGAGAGGCCGACATGACCACCCAATTTCAACCGACCCTGAGATATGCCCTTCTTTCACGCTCAACCTTGGCGACTAATGTTGCGCTCGCTATCGGCGGAACCGCTTTTATTGCGGCCATGGCGCAAATCTCATTTCCACTGCCTGGATCCCCTGTTCCATTTACCGGACAAACTCTGGCCGTTCTGCTTCTTGGAAGCGCATATGGCGCAAATCTCGGAATAGCAACGCTTTCACTTTATATTGCTGCAGGAGTTGCTGGTTTGCCAGTTTTCACGCAATCAACGCATGGTCTTTCGCATTTAACAGGTGCGACTGGTGGTTACCTCGTAGGAATGGCTTTCGCTTCCTACATCTCGGGCTTCTTGGCTCAAAAGAAATTTGATCAACGTTTTTCAACTGTGATTCCCACCATGGTCATTAGTAATTTAATAATTTTCACATTCGGAGTGTTGTGGTTACAACACGTCACAGCGCAATCTTGGAATTGGACTATTGCGCACGGTTTCACTCCGTTTATCGCGGGTGAAGCGCTGAAAATTGCGATTGCAAGTACTTCTCTTCCAGTTGTGTGGAGATTAGTAAGCCGCATAAAGTAAGGGTGTGTCCATACGTATCACTACTGAGATCCTTGGTGAATTACCCAAACTCAGTGAGATAGCCATATCCTCTTCGCTTACAACTTCATGGATTCGCGGTGGCGACGGACTCATCGGATTTGGAAAATACAAATCGCATTCCGTACGGGGACCAAAGCGATTTGCCGATGCTTCTCTCTGGTGGAGAAACGAACTTTCGCAGTTATCCATTCACAACAATGTTCACGGAAGTGGCACTGGTCCAATTCTCTTTACATCATTCTCCTTCTTAGAATCTGAAGAATCAGAGTTAGTAATTCCAGAAATAATTGTCGGCCGCAAGGGTGGCAAATCTTGGATTACATGGATAGGCGAAGAACAACAACCAAGTATCGGGACTCGAATTCTTGAAGAACAATCTCTCGAACTTAATTGGGGAGCTGGCTCTGTTTCTGAAGTTGAATGGCAATCGCGAGTTTCTCGTGCTGTCGAAAAAATCAAGAATGGTGATCTTGAAAAGGTTGTTCTAGCTCGAGACTTGAGCGTCGCAACAAATCGAGAGATCGACGTGCAAACCCTTATTCAACGACTCGAATCGGAATATCCCTCAACCTGGGTTTTTCTCGTGGAAAACCTTGTAGGAGCTACACCAGAATTACTCGTACGACTTAGCAAGTCTCTTGTCACTTCTCGCGTGCTCGCCGGGACTATTCGTAAAACGGGCGATGAGGCAAAAGATTTAACACTTGCTGCGACTCTTGCGAAATCTTCAAAAGACTTAGAAGAGCACGAGTACGCAGTGCGTTCGGTTGCCGATGCACTCGCCCCATTTTGCTCATCAACAAACGTTCCTGATTCACCCTTTGTGCTTCACCTTTCAAATGTTATGCACTTAGCAACAGATGTCACGGGAGTTGTAAACGACTCGGCTACACCGGTCGATATGTTCACAGTTATCAAAGCTCTACATCCATCTGCCGCAGTTTGCGGCACTCCAACCGATGACGCCCGCGACGTAATATCCGAGATTGAAGGAATGAATCGCGAGAGATACGCAGGACCAGTTGGATGGATTGATGCACGCGGCGATGGTGAAGTTGGAATCGCCCTTCGATGCGGACAGATCGCTCCCGACAAGAAAAAGATTAGGTTATTTGCAGGATGCGGAATAGTCGCCGGCTCAAATCCAGATGACGAGCTCGCCGAAAGTCAGGCTAAGTTGCTGCCAATGCGAACTGCACTCACAACACTCTGATGTAGTTCTTTTAGAACTCTTGCATTTTCTTCGCGATTTGGAACTTCTACTACAACAAAGTGAAGGCCGTTTCTATTGAAAGCTCTATCTAGGTCGCTTAATGTTTTAACCTTCTCAACTGAATAACCAAAGCCCTTAATTACAGATTCAACATCCAAATTGTGTGGTGTTCCAAAGATTTTCTCGAATCCGTCGGCACCAGATTGTGGAAGAGTTGAAAAAATCCCTCCCCCATTATTATCAATTATAAAAATTGTGTGGTTTCCGGTCAGCGTATTGGCGAGTGCCGACAAATCATGCAGGAAAGTTAAATCACCAAGAATTGAATATGTTCGTTCAAATACTGTCGAAATGCCAAACGCTGTAGAAATGTTTCCATCAATTCCAGCCAGACCCCGGTTGGCAAAAACTTCAACGCCAGATCTTGGAACTGCAAATGCTTCAATATCTCTTACAGGTCGAGATGATCCTACAAATAAAGCGCAATCCGCTGGAATTGCTCGCGCAATCTCTCGCACGACTAGTTGCTCAGACCACTCAAGATGCAGTGAGTTTTCTGCAAATTTTCCGGAAGAGTTCCATAATTCAATCCACTTTTTATCAACCTCTGCCGGGACGAGAACTGGGAGTGATGTAAATATCTGAGTAGCTTCTCGATTAACATCGATCATCTCAACTCGGGGGTCGATTACAGCAATATTTTCTGTCTGTGCAATAAATGCATTGATACTTCGAGAGAGTGTTGTTCTGCCAATTACGACTATTTGCTCGGCTTGTAAAGATTTTCTCAACGCCGAATCAGCGAGAAATAGCGCGGCATGTGGAATAGCGCTTTCGAAAGAGAGAGGATCTTCGGCAATTATCGGAAATCCCGCTTGCTCAACAAAATCTCGGACAAGTTCTTTTGAAAGTCCGGCGCAATCATGCCCAATGACAATCACACTTCGCGGCTTTAAATTCAAGAGATTCTGGTGAAGTGCTGCTTTCTTAAGTGGGCGAATTGAAACTCCAGCCAACCAATCAACGTTTGTCTCAGTTTCAAGTAAGGGTTCATCAAATTGGAGGTTTAAATGTACTGGTCCTCCATCCAAAATTGCCGAGCAGTCCACTAATTCAGCAGTATCAATTGTTACCAATGGGGAAAGTATTCCGTTCTGAATTGTTGTTTGATTTGCTCCAGTATTTCTTAATCTCGCAGGACGATCTGCTGTTATGAAAAGCAATTTATTTCTCGAGTGATATGCCTCGAGTGCTGCTGGATGATAATTTGCGGCCGCCGTTCCACTCGTGCAAATTAGAGCGACATATTTATTTGAAGCCTTCGCGGCGCCAAGCGCAAAGAATCCTGCACCACGTTCATCGATGCGGACATGCAAATCAATTAAACCCGCTTTAGAGGCTTCATAAAGGGCTAATGAAAGCGGCGCATTTCGAGAACCGGGCGACAAGACAAAGTCACTGACTCCTAATTCAATAAGTTGTCGGATCGTGGAACGAGCAAGCCTGGATGCAATCACAATTGCCACTCCTTCCAAATCTCTGTAACCCGATTCTTCCACCAATTTTCTCGATCCTCGCTCGCGCGATACTTCTCAACAAGCGCAAAATCAGGCTCAGCTCGAACAACATCCAGATTGCCTTTTTGGGGCACAAAAGCGGGTGTACAAATATCTGATTCGAGGAGCGCTACCGTTCCTAAGCCACAAGCGAAATTCAATTCTTCAAACGATGCCGCGAGTGCAAGTGAATGCGAAATTCCGATACCTGTGTCAAGAGCGCTCGAAACAACAACCGGAAGATTCACTTGGCGAGCGATTTCATGAGCAGCAGCAAAGCCTCCGCTAGGCGCCCACTTAATAATTGCTACATCAGCAGCTTCACCAATTCTAGAAAAGTCGCCACCAAGATTCTTGCGAATTGACTCATCAACCGCAATTTTCATCGGTACCTCAGATTTTAATCGTGCTAGATCTTCAATCGCGGTACATGGCTGTTCTATATATTCAAAAACGTTTCCAAATCGAAGATTAAAATCGTAAAGATAAAGCAGGGCTTGCTCTAAGGTCCAAGAACCATTTACATCGAGACGAATTTTTGCATCAGGTAAGAGATTTAGCGTTTCTTCAACTAACTCAGCCCCGGTTAGAAAATCGTCAACCTTGATTTTTACGGTGGAGCATCCTTCGAAATTTTTCAAAATCCCTGCAACTTTATCTATAGCCACTATGGGAAGCGTTGCATTTACTTCAACTTCTCTTCTAAATAGTTTTGGCCACGGCGTATTTGCGCTCTCTACGGCGGCACGCAACCACGTCGAGGCTTCATGTTTCCCATACTCCACGAAAGGAGAGAATTCACTCCACCCTTCGTCGCCGCGAAAAATCGCAGCTTCGCGAATAGAGATGCCGCGAAAATTTGTGCGCGTGGGTATAGCAACAACTTTGAAATCAGCGAATACTTCAGATGGGAAGGAGCTCATATCGTTTAAGGGCGCTTTGGAAACTTTCCGAAGTTTGGTTCACGTTTTTCTTGAAAGGCATTTCTACCTTCTTGGCCCTCTTCTGTTAAATAAAAGAGAAGAGTTGCATCGCCGGCTAACTGCTGCACTCCCGCAAGCCCATCATCGGCGGCGTTGAGTCCAGCTTTTAATAATCGCAGCGCCATTGGTGAATGCTTCAAAATTTCACGGCACCAGGAAACAGTTTCGGCTTCAAGCTCTGCAAGTGGCACCACTGTGTTCACTAGACCCATGTCCAACGCCTCTTGAGCATCGTATTGACGTGCTAAAAACCAAATTTCACGAGCTTTTTTCTGACCAATATGAGCTGCGAGAAGTCCTGCGCCGTATCCTCCGTCGAAAGATCCAACCATCGGACCTGTTTGTCCGAATTTCGCATTGTCTGCAGCAATGGTTAAGTCGCAAACAACATGAAGTACGTGTCCGCCACCGATTGCCCAACCAGCGACCATTGCAATGATTGGTTTAGGAGTACGTCGAATCTGCACTTGAAGGTCAAGGACGTTTAGACGGCCAATTCCTTTTTTACCAAGAGAATCTGAGCCGATGTAACCATCATCTCCTCGAACATTTATATCCCCTCCGGAACAAAATGCTTCATCTCCTGCTCCTGTGAAAATAATTACGCCTACTTGATCGTCGTCGCGAGCTAAATCAAAGGCAACTCTCAGTTCTGCAAGAGTCTCGGGGCGAAAGGCATTTCGAACCTCAGGGCGATTAATTGTTATTTTGGCAATTCCTTCAGCGACTAGGTAAGTAATATCCTTAAAACCTTCGCCGCCAACACCTATTTCCCATGAAGGGATGGTGCGGCTACCAAATTCTCGTTTTATTGGCTTGCTCATAGAGGTAGCCTACGGGGGTCATGGATAATTTTTCGCAATATGAGTCCGAGCTCCCAGCAAGAGAGCTCCTCCACATAACCCCTGATTGGGAAATCCCACAGGTTCTTGAGGCGCTCAAAGCCGCCCTCCAAGGGACAGGTCCAGCGATAACCGTCGGGCACACATCCCGTGAATCAGTTCCCGCTCATTGCGCAGTTGTCATTCCAACGAGTGGGTCAACTGGCCAACCTAAGGATGTAGCACTTTCTGCGGATGCGCTGATTGCAAGTGCTCGCGCGGCACACGAATATTTAGGAGCGAAGCCAGGCGAACGTTGGTCTTTGCTTCTTCCTATTACTCACATCGCCGGAATAAATGTTTTGGTTCGCGCACTAGAGCTAGGAACAGCTCCCGTGGATATGAATACAGAAGCGGAATTTACCGCGGTAGTTCCAACACAACTTCATAGAGCGTTGCACGGTGAGGAGAAATTGCTAAAACACTTGCAAAGTGCAAAAGCTGTTCTCGTCGGAGGTGCTGCTTCGAGTGGCCCACTCCTAGACCAAGCTCGTAAAGCCGGAATTAATCCAGTTACTACATATGGCATGTCAGAAATGAGCGGCGGTTGCATTTATAACGATGTTCCATTGCGTGGCGTAAGAGTTCGAATAAAAGATACTGGCGCAATTGAATTAGCTGGCCCCATGCAGGCGATTGGTTACTTGAACGCTCCTGAACTTTGGAATGAAGTTACGGAAGCAGAGTGGTTTATTACAAGCGATAGCGGTGAAATTCAAGGGGAGAAAGTATTTATAAATGGCCGCCTTGATGATCAGATAAATAGCGGAGGTAAGAAAATTTCGCTCTCGGTTATCGATAATTTTCTTCATGACAAATTTCCTCGTCAACGTTTTGCAAGCCTTGCAATCCCAGATAAAGAGTGGGGCGAAAAATTAGTTCTTGTAGTTGACGGCTCTCTAGAACCAAATCTCATCAAAGACTCACTTCGAGAGGAATTTGGTGGCCACGCGGTCCCTAAGCAATTACTTTTTAATACAGAAATCCCGCTAATTTCTATCGGTAAACCAGATAGAAAGAAACTTCGAGAATTTTTTGAGAAGATTGTTTAATGAACTCAACTTCTAAATGGGTTGCTGGGGCTAGGCCTCGCACCCTTCCAGCCGCGATCTCTCCGGTTTTAATTGGTACAGCACTTTCTTATCGAATTGCGACCCACGTCAGTTATTTAAATTCTTTTCTTGCGCTTATAGTCAGTCTTTCTTTACAAATTGCCGTCAATTACGCAAATGATTATTCCGATGGCGTAAAAGGAACTGACGAAGAAAGAGTTGGACCAGTTCGATTAGTGGGAAGCGGATTGGCTTCGGCTGCAGCGGTAAAGCGTGCGGCATTCATAACATTTGGTGTCGCTGCAGTTGCTGGAACTATTCTTGCGACTCGAACTTCGTACTTCTTAATCTTGGTTGGAATCATTTCCATAATTGCGGCATGGACCTACACCGGCAGCTCTAAGCCTTATGGCTATCGAGGGTACGGAGAAATTTCGGTCTTTTTGTTCTTTGGAGTTGTTGCAACAGTAGGAACCTTCTACGTATCAACCCAAAGTTTTTCTTGGAAAGCCATACTGTTTTCCATTCCTGTCGGTGCTCTCTCTTGCGCAATTCTGGCAATTAACAATCTCCGAGATCTGCCCAAAGATAAGGCCGTCGGTAAAAAAACTCTCGCTGTTCGAATGGGCGATCAGAAGGCGCGAGCTTTTTTTAATTCACTAATTTTGATTGCACACGCAACAAGCTTGCTGGGAGTTCTAGTCAGCCCTTGGTCTGTTGCGACCCTCGCCCTAGCCCCATTTTCTCTTCAAATCATGCGCTCAATCAAAAACGGTGCACAGGGAGTGGAATTGATTCCACTCTTAGGAAAGACCGGTCGCGTGCAACTACTTCTATCCACAACGCTAGCAATCGCTCTTCTCATTTAAGGGATTAAAATAACGCCATGGTAAAAATCGACGCTTTCGTACTCATCATTTCAATAATCCTGCAGCTTTATTCTCTATTTGATTGCGCGCGAACTGAACAAGAGCAAGTACGTAAACTTCCAAAGTGGGCTTGGCTCATCGTTATTTTGCTTTTTGGTGGCTTCGGTGGACTTATGTGGATCTTCGTAGGACGCCCTAAAACTCAAGGAAAAGGCAGGGGTTATGGTCAAAAGCCTCGCATTATTCCGCCGGATGATGATCCAGACTTCTTGCGTAAACTTTAATTAGTTAATTCGAGAAGATTAGAGTCCCGAATATGTGTGGCGGCCTGTACCCCAAATATTTACGTAAACATAATTAAAGAGGAATGTCGATCCCGCAAAGAGACAAAGCCATGCAGCCCTGCGGCCACGCCAACCAACTGTTACGCGAGCATGTAGATATGCAGCGTATGCAATCCACGTGATGAATGCCCAAGTCTCCTTTGGATCCCAACCCCAGTAACGTCCCCATGCAGATTCGGCCCAAATTGCACCCGCAATTACAGCGAAGGTCCAAAGAGGGAATACAAAAGCCACAAGGCGATATGAGAGTTGATCTAGGTATTCAAGGCTTGGAAGTTTTTTAGCCCAAGCATTTCGTTCGCCACGTGATTCGATGTGATCAAGAATCAAATATGTAGCGGCAATCGAGTTTGCCAGTAGAAAGACGCCACCAGAGACAATTGCTGCTGAAACGTGGATTATCAACCATGTAGATTTCAAAGCAGGCACAAGTGGCGCGCTTGGTCGATAGAGAACTGCAACCGCGGTTCCTAAAGTTAGAAGTACGGCAATTGAGACTGGAAGTCCTAGCCAACGCAATTTATATTTTATAAGAGCAAATAAATATGCTCCGGAAAATGCCATCGCTCCAGTTATTGAAAACTCGTACATGTTGCCCCATGGAGCGCGATGAGCAGAAAGACCTCGCAGTAAAACACCTGACGTCAAAAATATTTGGCCAAGAATCATCATTGCGGTTCCGATGCGACCAGCTTTATCAGTTCTAGCAAAATCGAATTTTGTAGAGTCTTCAGCATGTCGAACGGAGAATGCAACTTCCACAGCATGAGAAAAGAACGCAACGGTATATACAAACATTGCAGAGTAGATTGCATAGTTCGAGAGGTAAGCAAACTGTCTAGAGCTCATCTTCCATCCAATTCTTAAGTTGAGCGAGTTCTTCAATCAAACCTGGTGCACTGTTCTTCGCTAAGCCAGCTATTTCTACCTGATTACTTCGCTTCACCCAAATTCTGCGCTGCCTTGTGAAAAGAGAAAGTAATAAGCCGAAGATAGCGAAAATTGCCCCCGTCAGCGCATAAAGCTTGCCTGGATCATCAACTATTTGAAGATTCACCCATGAACGCCAGCCGTCAAATGTGATGGAACCCTCACCAAAGTTCAAAGTCTCTCCGAGTGATAACTGCTTCAACGCAATCTTCGTCATCTTAGAAGTATCTAAACGATAGACCGATTGAGGAATTCCAGTATCTAAACCTAAGTTTCCTTTCCACACCGAAAGAAGAAGTCTTGGATCTAAAACTTCGGGGAAAGTTGAGAATGCTCCGCGCCTTGAATTTCTATCATAAGTTGGAATAAACGATCCGACAAAGCCTATTTGAGGGGTCATATCTGGAACTTTAATTGCACCTATAGATGTGAGGTTTGCATCTTGAGGAAGAAATGTCACGGGGCCATGGAAGGTGATGTTCCCTGACTTATCGCGCACAGTTACGACAGGAGAATATCCATTAGCTTGCAAATAAATTTTTGTATTTCCATAAGTCAGTGGACTGTTTACTTTTATAACAACTTTCTTTTCAGAACTACCTATTGGTCGAGCTGCCGCTACGGTCAAGGTGTAATCCTGAGGTGCATTTGTTGCAGGATCATACTTTGCTGAGAAATCAGTAACTCGTAGTGAAAAAGATTGCATGGATTGATCAGATTGAAATTTTCCAAAAGCTAAACTGTCATAGGAGGTCGGCGTATTGATAAACCGTTCTCCAACATTAACAATTGCCTCGCCTTTTGAACCAAAGAGCGAGCCAACTCCTACTGCGACTAAAATCAGAATCAAAGAAAGATGGAAAAGTAGATTTCCCGTCTCGCGCGAATAACCTTTCTCTGCCGAGATTGAGTTTTCATCTCTGCGAATTCGAAAGCGTTTTTTTCTGAGCCAGGCCTGTGCTTTATCGAGGTCTCCTGCAGAAAGAATCTCGTAGCCCTCCATGCGATCTAGATTTCGAGGAGTGAGTGGTGGAGCTTTTCCAATCGCCTTTAGGTGTTCCAAGGTTCTAGGCAGCACACAACCTATGAGAGAAATAAATAGGAGCAAGTAGATTGCGCTAAACCATGGTGAACTGTAAACATCAAAAAAGCGAAGTCGATCTAACCAAACTCCAACTGAACCGTGAGATGCTAAATAATCACGAACTTTCATGGGATTTTGAGTTCGCTGAGGAAAAAGCGAACCCGGGATAGATCCAAGCCCAAGCAACATCAATAGCAATAGCGCTGTGCGCATGCTTGTTAATTGGCGCCATAACCAACGAAATAGCGCAAACCCACCAAGCGGCGCTTCGATATTTTTCTCCTTCATTAAACGACCGGAATAAAGCCTGAGACAAGGCTACGTAATGAATTCATAATTGAATCCCAAGCTCCTGTGATTTGAAGAATTCCAATAATAATTAGGAATGCTCCCCCGATTTTAGTAATTAAATCCCCTCGATGTG
Source organism: uncultured Actinomycetes bacterium (assembly GCA_903898555.1). Lineage (GTDB taxonomy): Bacteria > Actinomycetota > Actinomycetes > Nanopelagicales > Nanopelagicaceae > PALSA-747. Next base: position 16,179 of record CAIUFY010000065.1, on the reverse strand, counting down.
AAAGAAACCTGCGAAGTTTGGCGGACTGATCGAAGAAGAGGCCAACAAAGATAAATGGCAATCCGAGTCCAATGCAATAAGCAACTGAGAGAATTGCTCCCCTTGTTGCACTTGAACTTTGAAAAGAGAGGGCTTGCACAGCCCCTAGCGTTGGCCCAATGCAAGGAGTCCACCCAACACCGAACAAGAAACCTAATAACGGTGCTCCAGCGAGCCCTGCTTTTGATTTCCACGTTGGTTTAAAAGAGCGGTAAAAACGTTGACTAAACAAAAATACAACACCCATCACAACTGTCAGCAAACCCAAAATGATTGAAATAGTTCTGGAATTTGAAGCAATATGTGAACCAAGAGATCCAAATAAAGCTCCATATGAAATAAACAGAAATGAGAAACCAAGAACAAACAAGATTGCACCAAGTGCGACTCGGCTTCGATTCTTTACATCACTCATGCCTGCGGCATAAGAAAGATAACCCGGTACTAGAGGAAGCACGCATGGTGAGAAGAAAGAGATAAGACCCGCAATAAGCGCGATAAAGATTGCGACCAAGACATTGCCGCTAAAGACTTGATTCACGAAGAAGTCATGCATTTTGCACAACCTTGTTGATCATATTGTCCAGAAGCGCGTAAGTAACTTGGCCACTTATGCGAACGGCGACTCGACCATCCGAGTCAATAATAATTGTGGTGGGAATTGCATTTGGTACAAGAGATCCTCGGAAACCAGCCAGAACCGCGTCATCGGTCAATATTGGATATGTGATTTTAAAGCGCTTTACAAAACTTTGTGCAGCAGTTGGATTATCTCGAGTTAATATTCCAATAAATTGAATCTCGGTTCTCTTTGTAGCAAAGTCCTCAAGAAGGGGGGCTTCGGCACGACATGGTGAACACCAGGAGGCCCAGACATTTACTACTGTGACTTTGTGCCCTCCTACAAAATTTAAACCAGAAAGCGTTCTTCCGTTTAAAGAAGGGGCCATTTTACGATCGGCTTTCGCAACATAAATCGCTACGCCATCGCCTGATACAAATGCGCTTTCATTTGGTGCTGATGTGCCAGCGCCGGCACACGCTGTTACTAACACCAATGGCAGGAGCGCGAAAAGAATTCTTAGTTTTTTCATTTCTGCGGAAGAAGGGCCTTCGCGGGTTCGGAATAAGTAACCCCACTAATCATTGAATCCTCATCAAAGTGAAAACTTGTGACCGAAGCCAGCGTGCACTCCCGTTTGCGGGGATCATGAAGAAGGCGGCGACCTTCTACGGCCGAACGTAATATCCAAATAGGCAATTGGTGGGAGACGCAAAGTGCATCTTTTCCGTCACCGGAAAGTTTCGCGGCCTCGTGTGCAGAAAAAACAGCTGCAAGCATTCTAGAAATTTGCTTCTCATACGGTTCGCCCCAGGAAGGAACCCATGGCCGCGTTAAGTGACGCCACGAGCTTGGGTGCTTTAAAACCCCGCTACCCAATTCGAACTTCTTTCCTTCGAAAATATTTGTTGCTTCTATCAATCGGTCGTCGGTGGTTATTTGCAGGCCATGAATTTGTGCAACAGGTGTAGCTGTTTCTTGTGCCCGTTGAAGCGGGGAAGCGTGTACAACGCCGATATCAAATTTCTTTGACCAATCTGCAACAACACCAGCCATTTGATGACCGCGCTCTGACAAATGCCATCCAGGTTGTAATCCATAAAGGATTTTTTCGGGGTTAAATACCTCACCATGACGCATAACATGAACGGTTGAAGCCATAAGAGAAGCATAAAGGAGGAGAAAGGTCCGAGATTTCCACCAGCAATCGCTAGGCTTACGGCCATGGCTCTCCAACCCAAGCGAGCGGCCTTTTTTGATATCGACAATACTTTGATTAGAGGGTCTTCACTCTACTTTCTCAGTAAAGGCATGTATCAAAGGGGCTTCTTCAACAAGCGCGATATCGTCGCTTTTGTTCTCGCAAATTTGCGCTACCAACTTGTAGGCGAGCGCAATCAGGAAGAAGTCGATCGAATCCAATCTGCAGCCCTTCGAGTCGTTAAAGGTCACGATGTCCGCGAGCTGCTGGAGATGGGTAATGATGTTTATGACCGCTATGTCTCCCCTGCACTTTGGCAAGGAACTCTTGAAATCGCACAAGAGCACCTAGCGCGCGAGGAAGAGGTATGGCTTGTAAGCGCTACCCCGGTTGAAATCGCTAATCTCATTGCCAAGAGATTGGGATTCACTGGAGCTTTGGGTACTTGTGCTGAGGAAATAAATGGCGAGTACACCGGCAAGATAAACGGCAAATTACTGCATGGCAGTGAAAAGGCTCGCGCAATCAAGGCGTTGGCTATTGAGAAGAATATTGACTTGAGTACTTCCTATGGTTACTCCGACAGTCATAATGACATCCCTCTCCTTGAAGCAGTTGGGAAACCATGCGTGATTAACCCGGATGCGCTACTTCGCATTCGTGCTGCAAAAGATTCTTGGCCCATTTATGACTTTCGTCGAGGGCGCTGGTTTAAAACGATCATTGCTCCGGTTATAAATCGCGCAGCGGCAATTGCAGGCGGTCTTCACCCAGCTTTTAGGCGTCGAAAGGCTTAGTAGGGAAAGGGTATTGTTGGCAGGTTATGTCGAGCCCATCCTTTGCAGAAGAACTTCGCGGTCGCGATGATAAATCGCTTGCCGAACTCTTTTCGGCACGCCCTGATCTACTCTCACCTGTGCCATCGGATGTCACTGCTCTTGCGGCACGAGCAAATTCAACCCCGAGCTTACTTCGCGCTCGCGATGTACTAACTCAATGGCAATTCGACGTTCTTACCGCGATGGTTATTTTAAACGAGCCATTTAGCGAAATTGAAGTCCTTCAATTGGTTGGCAAAGAAGCAATTAAAACAATTGAATTATTATGGCAACGAGGATTTGCATATAAAGATGGCGAAAAATATCGAATCCCGTCAAATGTGCGCGCTGTACTTGGTGACTTTCCCGCAGGGCTTGGACCAGTTTCACTTGAAAAGATTTCATTCAAGGAATTAAAGGATGCGCCCGAAGGTGCCTTACAAATCTTGGAACGAATGGCATGGGGGCCTCCACGTGGTCAAGTTGCAGATATTAAGAAAGCAAATGCAAATTTAAAGTGGCTGATATCCAATAAATATCTTCAAGCCATCGATTCGCAAAATCTGATTCTGCCGCGCGAAGTAGGACTTCATCTTCGTGGAGGCAAAATCTTCAAGGAACTTAAACCAACTCAACCAAAATTAGCTGGTACAAAACGCAAGCAGACCAATATTGATCAAGCTGCAATTGCAAACATCTCCACGATGATTCGCTGGGTCGAAGAACTTGCACATAATTGGTCAGATGAACCTCCAACCGCGCTTCGCTCTGGCGGATTGGGAGTTAGAGATCTAAAAGCAACTGCTGAACATCTTGGAGTGAGTGAAGAGTGCGCAGGTTTTGTCGCCGAGATTCTTTACCTCGCGGGGTTAATTGTCATAGATACAGACGACCAAATTCTCCCAACTATTGCCTTTGATGCTTGGCTAAGCAGAGAACCAGAAGAGCGCTGGCATAACCTCGTAATCTTGTGGCTGCAAACCTCCAGAGTTGCAGGACTTATTGGAAAAGGCGACGGTAAAAATGTTGCTGCGCTCGGTCCAGAGTTAGATAGATCAACAATTGCTGCGCTCAAAAAGATGACCCTCAATGTTTTAGCAGAAAATCCGGAAATTGATCCAGATGTTGAATCTCTTTCCGAATTATTAAAATGGACTTCACCTACTCGTGCGAATTCCGAATACATGCAATGGATTTTGCGTGAAGCTGAATGGCTCGGAATTACAGGGCAAGGTGCGCTATCAACTTTCGGAAGCGCTCTTCTTGAAGGTAGAGACTTGGGCGTCAAGCTGGCACTTCCTTCGCCGGTCGACCACATACTTATTCAGAGTGACAACAGTGCAATTGCACCTGGCCCACTTACTGTCGACTTAGCAAATGCAATTGGAACGATTGCTGATATTGAAAGCCGTGGCGGGGCTACTGTCTATAGATTTAGTGAAGGTTCTATCCGAAGAGGACTTGACCACGGACAAACTGGCGAGCAAATTAAGGATTTCTTGAAGAAGGTTTCGCGAACTCCTGTACCGCAACCGCTCGAATATTTAATAAATGATGTCTCAAAGCGACACGGTCGACTCCGGGTTGGTGTTGGTAGTTCATACATTCGTTGCGAGGATGAAGGACTAATCCAACAAATTATTCACGACAAGAAACTAGAAGATATCCACATTCGCAAACTTGCTCCGCAGGTACTCATTTCTGAGACAGATTTGCATGATCTAATTAATGCTCTTCGCGATGCTGGATATTTACCAGCAATCGAAAATGAAACTGGAATCCTAATTTCGGCGCCTGCAATTAGGCGTTCCAAGTCTCGTCCAAAGCCTCCACGCATAATTGGCGATCCATCGGTACCATCGCCTGCGCTTATTTCTTCCGCTGTAAAGGCGCTACGAGCGGGTGATAAAGCAACATCCAATAAACCGAAGGTTGTACCTCGAACCACTGCGAATGAAACTCTAGATATTTTGAATCAATATATTGAAGAGCAGGCAAGTGTGACCATCGGGTATGCAGATAACAACGGTGGAGTATCCCAAAAGCTAATCGACCCTATTTCAATCTCGTTGGGCACGCTAGTTGCGAGGGACCATGGCACGGGCGAAGTGGCATATTTTAGAATTCCACGAATAACTGGCGTCGCGCCAGCAGAAAAATAGGGCAGACTTACACCATGACATTTCTTGCTGAGTTACAAGAACTCGTTGAATGCCAATCACCCACAGAAGATCTTTCTGCCTGCGAAAATGTCATTAATTTGGCGAAAGAAATCGTTGACCGAAATCTCTCAATCCCGTCAAGAACATTTGTCGAGAACGGACGCCCAGCACTCTGGTGGGGAAGTGAAAATCCAAAGATCGTATTGCTGACGCATCTAGATACTGTCTGGCCAATAGATTCTTACCTCCCATTGTGGAGAGTCGATGGCGACAAAATATTTGGCCCTGGAACATTTGATATGAAGGCAGGATTCCTGCAAGCTGTTTACGCGCTTAAAGAGATAAAAGGTGCTGAGAAGTCAATTGCATTGATCGCCACCTCCGATGAAGAAGTCGGAAGTCAAACATCTCGCGCACTCATTGAGCGGGTCTCAAAAAGTGCTGCAGCTGTCTTGGTCTTTGAAGCTTCGCTGGACGGAAAAGTGAAAACTGGTCGCAAGGGAACTTCCATGTATCAGATCAAGGTTCATGGTCGCGCATCACATGCGGGGTTGGAACCTGAAAAGGGAATTAATGCTTCGGTTGAAATCGCACACATCATTTTAAAAATGACTGCGCTAGAAAATACAGAATTTGGAACAACGGTTGTCCCAACCACTCTTCATTCCGGCACTGTCACAAATACTGTCCCGGCACTTGCCGTGCTTGATATAGATTCACGCTCATTCACAATGGCCGAACTTCTGCGGATTGACGCTGCTATCAAAGATTTGCAACCTACGAACTCTGAAGCTCGTCTGGAAATAACAGGGGGAATAAATCGCCCACCTCTCGAGTTATCTTCTACACAAGCACTTTATGAAACTCTCGAGCATGTTGCACGCGAAATAGGTATGGCTCCAATCGGCTCTGCTTCTGTGGGAGGCGCTAGTGATGGCAACCTTGCAGCTGCAACAGGTGTTGAAGTCTTAGACGGTCTTGGCGCAGTTGGATCAGGAGCACATGCTCCGCACGAACATATTCTTGCTTCCTCAATTCCGGCACGAATTCATTTAACCGAGAGCTTTATTAAGGAACTTATCCGTGAGTGATGGACCTCTGATTGTTCAGAGCGATAAGACACTTCTTCTTGATGTAGATCATCTTCTTTCAGATGAATGTCGTCGTGAGATTGCGCCTTTCGCTGAATTAGAAAAATCTCCAGAACATATCCATACATATCGACTCACATCACTTGGATTATGGAATGCAAGAGCTGCTGGCCACGATGCTGAAGCAGTAATCAATACTTTGCTCAAGTACTCTCGATTCGCCGTCCCACATGCCCTTTTAGTTGACGTTGCAGAAACGATGTCTCGTTACGGCAGATTGAGGCTAGAAGCCCATCCCGTCCATGGTCTGGTTCTTGTTTCCAACGATCCCGCCGTATTAAAAGAAGTCACACGTGGCAAGAAAATTGCTCCTATGTTGGGGCTTCCATTAGATGATGAAACAATCATTGTTCACCCAGGACAACGTGGCTTTTTGAAGCAAGCGCTCTTAAAGCTCGGGTGGCCTGCAGAAGATTTCGCTGGTTACGTTGACGGCGAAGCGCATGAGATTTCTTTAAATCAAGATGGCTGGAAGATACGCCGATATCAAGAACTCGCTGCTGAAGGATTTTGGCATGGTGGATCCGGAGTCGTAGTACTTCCTTGTGGCGCAGGTAAGACGATTGTTGGCGCAGCGGCAATGGCACATGCAAAAGCAACAACACTAATTCTGGTAACAAATACTGTTGCTGCACGACAATGGCGAGATGAACTGCTCAAGCGAACATCGCTGCACGAAGATGAAATCGGCGAATACTCTGGAGCCAAGAAGGAAATTCGTCCTGTCACCATTGCTACATATCAGGTGATGACGACGAAGAAACAAGGAATTTACGCTCACCTTGATCTCTTTGACGCAATCGACTGGGGATTAATTATTTATGACGAGGTGCACTTACTTCCTGCTCCTATCTTCCGCTTTACTGCCGATATTCAATCGCGTCGCCGCCTTGGATTGACTGCAACACTCGTTAGAGAAGATGGAATGGAAGGCGAAGTCTTTTCGCTCATCGGTCCGAAGAGATACGACGTACCATGGAAAGAAATTGAGTCTCAAGGTTATATAGCTCCTGCGGACTGCGTTGAGGTAAGAATCAATCTGACTGAATCAGAACGCATGAGTTACGCAACAGCTGAGCAAGAAGACCGATATAGATTCTGTTCAACTACGAAGACAAAGCATGACGTCGCAGTTGCCCTTGCAAGAAAGCACGTTGATGAACATGTGTTGGTGATTGGACAGTATCTAGACCAACTCGATGCTCTCGGAGAAAGTTTGAACGCTCCAGTGATCAAAGGTGAAACTCCAGTAAAAGAGCGTGAGCGTTTATTTGATTTGTATCGCAAAGGTGAGATTAAGTGCCTCGTTGTATCAAAAGTTGCAAACTTTTCGATTGATTTACCTGATGCGACGATTGCAATTCAGGTTTCCGGAACTTTTGGATCTAGACAAGAAGAAGCACAGCGCCTTGGAAGAATTCTTCGCCCTAAGGCCGATGGCCGAGGAGCGCGGTTCTATTCTTTAGTCGCCCGCGATACGGTGGACCAAGACTTCGCTCAGAATCGTCAACGCTTCCTAGCCGAGCAGGGTTATGCGTACAGAATCATCGACGCTGAAGAAGTGCTTTCCTAAATCTGTCTGGCGAGACCTTCCAGAAATCATGTGGCGAGCCATCTATGTAGGTAACCGGCACTTGTTCACCAAACTTCTTCTCAAGTTCGGGATCCCCATCGATAAGATGAATTTCTAGTTCGAAGGCAGACTCCTCTGCCAACTCATTCTGCAGCTTTTCTAAGGTTTCTAGGGCAATATCGCATAGGTGGCACCCGGAACGAGAATAGAGGACAACCTTGGTCATACTGAAAGCCTATAAGATTTTAACCATGCGCTTCTCGGCAAAAACGGTGACACCACTCGCGATTGTTGGGGTTCTCTTCGCTTCGATTCTCACATCAATTGCTCCCGCCCAAGCCCTCTCTTTCGATTCAATGCCAGCAGGCTGGGTTTACACATACGCAACTCCTAATCACGGTGGTACAGCGGCACTTACCAAGAAACCGGTGCTCAGTGAAAAACATGCGAACGCAAAGAGCACATTTATAGTCAACTACACAGGTGTCCCAGAAATAGAAATGCCGGCGATTCAAGCGGCGCTAGATGCGTGGTCCGGAGATTATTCATCTGCTGTACCAATTCATGTTGAAGCGACTTTCACCCGGCAGGGATTCGGTGGAATCCTCGCATCGGCGACTCCTGCAAAATATTTCCATGCATTCAAAGGAGCTCCAGATCCTGATCTTTGGTATCCATCAGCAATGGCAAATGCGCTTGCAGGTAAAGACTTAGATCCAGCAAACCCAGAAATAATTATCCATATTAATTCCACAATGGCATCTCAGTTTTATATAGGGACTGATGGCGCGTGCCCACCGAACCAATACGATTTAGAATCAATTTTGCTACATGAAGTAGGACATGGTCTTGGTTTTCTTTCAAATGATTCCTACGACACAACATATGGTCGAGGCGCGATTGATCAACCAACACCATTTGATGCATATGCACAACTTCCTGACGGCCGCAGACTTATGGATTTATCTTCCCCATCTACAGAGCTTGGCACCGCTCTTACGAGCACACTTGTTTGGTCTGGTAAGAACGGCGTTGCCGCTAACAATGGCGTTAAACCAAAGCTCTACACACCAAACCCGTACCAGCAAGGCTCATCGGTCAGCCATTTAGATGAGGCAACATTCTCATCAAGCGCGGCTGATTCTGTGATGACTCCAAACCTCAGTGCTGGAGAGGTATTTCACGCTCCTGGTCCCCTCGCACTTGCGATGATGGCAGATATGTTCTTAAAGCCACCGGCCGGCGTTCCGACGGGCATACCTACCGTTGTGCGAAATGTAAAGGCGCTTATTGGAGATAAGGGAGCAATCATTGCCTTTGATCCCCCAACAAATTATCGAGCTTCACAAGTAACTTCATACTCGGTGAAGGTAAATCAAACGGGCGCGATTGTTAAATCGACAACAAGTCCCATCTCAATTACTGGATTGAAAAATGGAAGCAATTATTCCTTTACTGTGACAGCGTCAAATACATTAGGGACTTCAGATCCTGCGACTACTAACGCAATTATGCCGCAAGCAGCATGGTCGTCGTCTGTCATAGACACTGCTGATGCACATCATTTACAGTCCGGAACCCTGCTTGGAAAGCAATTTATCGCCTATAGCGACTCCAAAACCGGTGATTTAAAATTTGCAACGCTAAATGGAAAAACTTGGAGCAAATCAACTGTTGATGGAAATCTTTCAACTGGCGGTAAAACAAAAGATGATGTCTCTGGATATCTTTCCTCCTGTATTCAAAAAAATGGAAAGAGCGAAATCCTTCATCTCTTTTACGGAGATTTAACAGAAAAGGATCTTCGCCATGCATCTTTCAACGGCAAAACTTGGAGCTATGAAACTGTTGATGGAAACGGCGCCGCAGTAAATGATTACAAAGATCCGATCCGCGTACGGACTTCAAGTGATGTCAGCGTTTCGAGTGCTTGCGCATACACTCCAGCCGGATTACAAGTCTTTTATCGTGATGAATCTCAAGGAATCCTTCTAGGGGCTTCGCTTATCAGCAATAAATGGAATTATGAGTTAGTAGATGGAGATAAGGACACTGGTGGTCGCACAACAGGCGATGTGGGCTTCCATGTTTCTGCCCTTGCCCTTGGAAACACCGTTTATCTAACTTACGACTCTGTCGCTTCAATGAATCAAGATAGAGCTGCAACCCTTGGTGAAATAAGGCAGGCAGTCCGCTCAACAATCTATCCAGAAGATTGGAAATATTCGAGTATCCAACCAAGTGCAAACGGAGTTGCCGTAGCCGGATTCGCAGTTTCTTCAGCTGTTGCAGCAAATAAAGTTGTAAACGCCTGGCTAGCAGCGAGTGCCGTGGCAATACCGGACGCTGATCAAGTTCAATGGAATACATCCACAGGAGAAATAAAGAGCGTGACGCCTGACGCATTTGGTACGCCATCGTTGCCACTCACAACAAATGGAAGTTCTATTCTTTTTGGATGCAACCTTCGTCTTTGCGCCATTAATACTTCGGATCAGACTATTTCCTTAGTATCAGGGGGTGATTTTTCTTCAACTTCAGAAGTTGCATGGATAACGATTTTAGGAAAGAGATATGCACTTGCTGGAGTCGCTGGAAAGTTATCTCTCTTTAAGAGCAACTAGTTATTTAACTATTGCGAGTGAGTAGCCCGTCGGATACGAGAGAAGGGCGACAACTCCCAAACTCTTCTCCCATGAAAGAGTGACTATTTCTGCGGTAGTTTGGTAGGCAGCCATAATCGCTTTTGTTTTAGCATCGTAGCGAATTAGGACTTGAGAATTATTCTTCGGCTTCCAACTTGGTAACCCTTTTATTGGGAGGGTTGTCATAAATGCTTTCCATGTGGACAAAGTGGTCTTTACTTCAATGGCGCTAATAGGCGTGGCGCTCTTCACACTTACAACTCGTGGCGCAGCAAACACACCCGTCGAACCTAGAGAGATGCTAAATCTGGAAGAATTTTGTGCTGCAATCTGACCGCCGACGGAAACTATGCCACCTTTGACAGAGATTAAATCAGGAAAAATTACGGCAGGCATTGCCTGGGTATAGCTAGATACGAGTAAACCCTTTGAATTCACTTTCCAAATATCAAGTTGTGTCAGGCTAGATATCGCTGTCGATGTATCTTGAACAACTCCTGATGGGTTCAACGTTCCTACAGGAAAAGGTGCAGGGGTGCTCGATGGAGGCGTTGCTGCGCTAGCGCCCACCACCCAGACAGTTCCTGAATTTTCTCTAAAGAGAGTTGTTGCAATCGCATCACTCGAGTCGCTACCACCAAGACTAAAATTCCATAATTGCGTTAAACCTGTTCGATCGTATGCTGAAATAAATCCAAGTTTTGCAGATGTTCCCACAACCAATATTGAATTTGGAGTTGCGAGAATAGAACTGACTTGATCGGAGGGATCACCCGAAAGTTGAATTTGCGAAGTGACTTTCAACGCAAGCATCTTTACTGGAGTAAGAGCGAAAGATGAGGAGGCCGTAAAGATAGAGAATAAAACTAATACTGCTATCGAATTTGTGCGCTTCACGCTAATTCCTGAGAGCGCTTAGCTGATGCTTCCATAGCTGCTTGGACCATTTGGGTTAATCCCATTTTTTCAAATGTCGCCAGAGCAGCGAAAGTAGTTCCGTTTGGACTTGTTACGTTTTCGCGCAACTCTTTTGCTGATTTACCCGAACTCTCCAACATTCCAGCAGCGCCTGCAATTGTTTGTGTGACGAGTTCTGTCGCAACTTCTTCAGAAAGTCCGAGCTTCTTAGCACCTTCTACCATTGCCTCGACGAATGCAAAGAAATAGGCAGGTCCCGATCCGCTTGTTGCTGTAATTGCTGCCTGGAGTTCCTCTGGAACTTCAACAGCGATTCCACTTGCGCTTAGAAATTTCTTAACAAAACTTAATTGCTCTTCGGTTACGCCCACGCCGCTTGATATGCCAGCAGCGCCTTTGCCGATAAAAGTGGGGGTATTTGGCATTACCCGAATGACTGCCACCTTCTGTCCGACTATTGATTGAATTCCTTCGATTGTCTTTCCTGCAGCAACTGAAACCACGACAGCTCCAGGTTTCAAATCACTCTTAATCTCTTCACACATCAAAGCAATATCTTTAGGTTTAACACACAAAATTACGACATCTGCTCCTGCCACTTCAGACAAGGATTTTCTAGCCACACCATATCGTTGAGAAATATAGCTAGCTCTCTCATCCGACCTCTGTGCAAAGCTCACGTCACCAGTTGGGGTTCCGGCCAAAATTAATCCAGCGAGAAGGGCTTCGCCCATATTTCCAGCACCGATAATTCCCACTGTTGTCATAGGGGAACTCTACCGAATGTGCTTTATTTTCGATTTAGCCCTACCCTTTAACTCTATGTCTGAGGTTAATCCACACTTTGCGCGCGATTGGGTTGAATTTTCCAACCCCGAACAAACAGAAGACATTTTCCGCTGCGATCTGACCTGGCTGACTTCATATTGGAATTGCATCTATGGAAATGGTTGCTGCGGAATTGATGCCGACAAGCCAGATGCGGGCTGTTGTTCAGACGGGGCGTACTACTCCGACAGCGAAGATGAGGCACGCACTCTTAAAGTTGCCCAACGCCTAACACCTGAGATGTGGCAATTTTTTGACGAAGCTCGTCCGAAGAAAAAGGGTGGAGCGCTTCAAGTTTCAGAAGTAGGTCTAGATAAAGATCGGAAGACTCGAATGGTTGAGGCTTCATGTATTTTTCTAAATCGAAAAGGTTACGAGTCTCCGGGATTCACAGGCCAATTTGGCTGCGTACTGCATCATCTTGCACAAAAAGAAGGCGTTCATTTCGTGGAAACGAAACCTGACGTTTGTTGGCAACTTCCGATACGTAGAAGTTTTGAAACACGCGAATTCGGTGAACGAGAAATCCACGTCACTGTTATAGGAGAGTACGAACGACTTGCGTGGGGCGATGGAGGAGCAGATTTCAGTTGGTACTGCACCGGAAATACAGAAGCACATAATGGTGCGGAGCCAGTTTATGTTTCAAATAAGGCAGAGCTTGTCGCAATGATGGGCGAAGAGGGCTACGCGGTACTTGCCACACACTGTGACAATCGCATGGAAATTCTAAAATCCTTTAAGCAAAAGTCTCTCCCTCTGCTTGCCGTGCATCCAGCAACCATGGCTGCCAAGCAGTAAGTCGTACCTATCTATTAAGGTAGCCCTATGGCTAAAGGTGCTCCTGCAAAAGATCCATTTCGTTGCGTGGAATGTGGTTGGACTGCCACAAAATGGGTCGGGCGTTGCGGAGAATGTCAGGCTTGGGGCAGTGTTGAAGAAGTTGCCGCACCTAAGAAACTTTCACTTATAGCCGGAACTGTTACCGCACCTGCTCGCCCTATCGGTGAAGTAAGTTTAGAGAAAGCAACAGCTCGTTCTTCTGGCGTGAGTGAACTCGATCGCGTTTTAGGTGGTGGGCTTGTTCCCGGAGCTGCGATTTTATTAGCTGGAGAACCGGGCGTAGGAAAATCGACCTTACTTTTATCTGTGGCTTCTGAAAGCGCGAAAGCGGGAATAACTGCTTTATACATCTCGGGAGAAGAGTCCGCTTCTCAAGTGAGACTTCGTGCAGAACGTCTTAACGCAATTGATCAAAATCTCTGGCTAGCTGCTGAAAACGAACTCGGATCAGTTATTGCACACATAGATCAGGTTAAGCCAGAACTTCTGATTATTGATTCAATCCAAACCATAGTTAGCTCAGCTGTCGACGGCGCACCTGGTGGCGTAACGCAAGTACGAGAAATTGCCGCTGCTCTAATAAGAATCGCCAAAGAACGAAATATCACTGTCGTTCTAGTTGGTCACGTTACGAAAGACGGATCTATTGCGGGACCTCGGCTCTTGGAGCATCTTGTAGATGTTGTACTCAACTTTGAAGGCGAGCGTCATTCGCGACTGCGTTTAATTCGCGCAATTAAAAATCGTTTTGGAGCATCCGATGAAGTTGGGTGCTTTGATATGAATGAGCAAGGCATCACAAGCCTCACTGATCCGACGGGATTATTCACAACACGGCACAGCGAACCAGTCCCTGGAACGTGCGTGACTGTTGCACTTGAAGGAAAACGTCCACTCCTTGCTGAAATTCAAGCACTTGTGGGTGTTCCAGCTTCGGAATTTACTAATGCTCGCAGAGTCACCTCAGGCCTAGATAATGCAAGAACGGCTATGACTCTTGCCGTACTGGAGCTACGTGCTGGCGTTCGCCTTTCGGGACGAGAAATTTATGTCGCAACTGTTGGTGGCATGAAGATGAACGAGCCCTCTGCAGATTTGGCGGTCGCACTTTCTGTCGCATCAGCAGCAAAAGGTCTTGCACTTCCATCAGATTTAGTTGCAATTGGTGAGGTTGGATTAGCCGGAGAAATTAGAAAAGTAAATGGAGCGCTCCAAAGAATTCAGGAAGCTGCGCGCCTTGGATTCAAACGTGCACTTGTACCGATTGGCTCAGATTTAAGAATTCCAGGAATAGAGATCATGGAAGTTGGGCGATTAGAACAAGCAATTAGCCGCGTGCGAATTGGATAATTAGTGAAGCAATCTGCAATTCTTACGTGGTTTGATGAAAATCAACGCGATTTACCATGGCGCAAGACAAATCCTTGGGGCGTAATGGTGAGCGAGTTTATGCTCCAACAAACTCCAGTTAATAGAGTCCTTCCAAAATGGAATGAGTGGATGGAACGTTGGCCAGATCCAGCATCACTCGCATCGGCAAAGAAATCAGATGTAATTTCTGCGTGGGGACGTCTTGGATACCCACGGCGTGCCTTGAGGCTTTATGAATCTGCAAAAGTAATTGCAGATTCTCATAACAATCGCGTGCCAAGAGAAATTGAAATCCTTCGATCACTTCCCGGAATCGGTGATTACACAGCTGCTGCAATCGCAGCTTTTGCTTATGGAGAATCCACTCTGGTTCTCGATGTGAATATTCGACGGCTCTTCTCAAGAGTTTACGATGGAATAGAAACCCCGTCATCCTCACAATCTCAATACGAGCGAAAGATCCGAGCTGAATTAATTCCACGCGATGGTGCGAAATGGGCTGCTGCGACAATGGAGTTTGGGGCTCTCATATGCACTTCACGCAATCCCCTTTGCGAAGTGTGCCCAGTTAAAAATTCCTGCGCGTGGCGGGCTGCCGGTTATCCGAAATCAGAAGTGAAAAGTAAGACCCAGGATTGGCATGGCACTGATCGCAAATGTAGAGGAACAATCTTGCAAGCGCTTCGGGAGAAAAAGAAACTTTCGCCAGACGCTTTGAAAAAACTCTGGGAGGATGGCTCTCAAGTTGAAAAGGCTCTTAAAACACTACTTGCCGATGGCCTCATTGAGGCTACCGGCAAGAGTTTTAAACTAGCAGATTAGTTAGCAGCTGGTTCATCGGCAAGATCGCCCGGTGTATCAGGTGCCTGAGTTTTTGGGACTCCCTTAAATGTAAAGGTTTCCTTCTCGTTTTCTTCCCCAACAACCACGTCAACCAAAGTAATTTCACCCGGCTTAACATCTCCGAACAAAATCTTTTCGGAAAGTACATCTTCAATTTCACGTTGAATTGTGCGACGAAGTGGACGCGCGCCAAGTAGTGGGTCATACCCACGCTTAGCCAAGAGCGCTTTCGCTGCCGGAGTGAGCTCAATACCCATGTCCTTTGCCTTCAAGCGATCATCGAGATTGTGAATCATTAGATCAACAATCTGAATAATTTCAGCCTCTGACAATTGATGGAAGACCACAATATCGTCGATACGGTTGAGGAATTCAGGACGGAAGTGAGTCTTCAATTCATCGCTAACTTTTGCCTTCATGCGCTCATAATTTCCGAGAACATCAGATGAGTTATGGAATCCAAGACCTAAACTCTTCGAAATATCGCGAGTTCCAAGGTTTGTTGTCATGATGATGATTGTATTTTTGAAATCAACAACGCGACCTTGTGAGTCAGTCAAACGTCCATCTTCCAACACTTGTAAGAGTGAATTGAAGATATCTGGGTGGGCCTTTTCGACTTCGTCGAATAGAACAACTGAGAATGGCTTACGACGAACTTTCTCCGTGAGCTGGCCACCCTCGTCATATCCAACATAGCCTGGAGGTGCACCGAAGAGGCGTGAAGCAGTGTGCTTCTCGGAATACTCAGACATATCAAGTTGAATAAGCGCATCATCGCTTCCAAAGAGGAACTGCGCGAGAGTGCGTGATAATTCAGTCTTACCGACTCCTGATGGACCTGCAAAGATGAAAGAGCCACCAGGGCGCTTTGGATCTTTTAGTCCTGCACGAGTGCGGCGGATAGCTTGTGACAAAGCCTTGATAGCTTGATCCTGACCAATTACACGGCGATGAAGTTCATCCTCCATGCGTAGCAAGCGAGCGGTCTCTTCCTCGGTCAACTTAAAGACTGGAATACCAGTTGCAGTCGACAAGACTTCAGCAATCAAGTCCTCGTCTACAACAGCAGCAACGTCTAAATCGCCATCTTTCCAATTCTTTTCACGATCAGCTTTTTCTGCAATTAAATTCTTTTCTTTATCGCGAAGAGACGCTGCGCGCTCGAAATCTTGCCCGTCAATTGCAGACTCTTTTTCTTTACGTGCTTCTGCGATGCGGTCAT
>CAIUFY010000064.1 GCA_903898555.1 uncultured Actinomycetes bacterium | reverse complement strand
TAGCAGCAACAAGCCGCTCTGATCGAGCAAACACCTTGTCTCTTGTTGATTCAATCACTGAGCTTGTAAGCAAGAAATTTAAAGTGGTGAGCGTAGTTAATCTTGATTCTCGAACTCTTGATGGAACTCCCATCGCAAGAGAAATTATTGGGCATGGCAACGCCACAATCGCTCTTGGAAGCCTCTTTGATAAACCATTTGAAGTCCAGCTCATCGAAGAGCTACGACCAACGTTTTTGATTCGATCTTCTTCTTCAATTGATTGGGACAGAAGCGATGAGCCAGTCCTAGCTGATAGAGCCGCTCTTTCGCTCTCAGCCGAAATTGGAATTCCTACAATTCTTCCTGCCGAATATGCCAAGCAATACGGAGAATACTTGGAGAAATTTGCAAGTATTCTCTATCTAAACAATGAAGAGGAAAGCTGACAAGATGAAACGAATAATCCCTGTGTTGCTTGCTGTGCTTCTCTTATCTGCGTGCGGGGGTGCTGCTCAACCAAAAGCATCACCAACTCCAACCGCATCCAAGAACCCTTACGGAAGTGGTTTTAAGGTTTCTCCCCCTGCTGATAGCGACATAGTTCTAACTATTAAAGGCGCCAGCACCATAAACTTCACCATGAAACAGTTGAGAGATCTTGGAACGTCTCAAATCACAATTCAGGAGCCATTCGTAAAGGCCAAGCAGACATTTGGAGTCGTGAATTTCAAGAGTCTTTTCGACTCATTGAAAATTGCTCAAAACGCTTCATTGAATACCGTGGCCCTAAATGATTATGCATTTAAAGCCACTGCAAAGGATTTTTTCAATAACCAAGCCTTGCTTGCCGTTTCTCTGAACAACGCTCCAATTCCTATGGACGCAGGTGGCCCTATCCGCCTCGTATTCAATACTTCGAGTAAATGGTTCACTAACCTAGATGCATGGAACTGGAGTTTGCGATCGGTCGAGATCGCGTAGTCAATGATTGATCGAATCCGAAGTGCCTCCTTTTTAAAGATTAGGGTTGGCCAAGTTGCGCTACTCATCGTTGCAACAATCGGAATTGGATCTCTGGCTGGATGGTCTGTCTACTCTTCTACACCCCATCAAGTTGAAAAATTGTCTATCCTTGCTGAATCAAATGATGCCGCATCCCTTGCTTACTCTCAACGAGAAAGTTTCAATTTAGCGCTCATAATTGAAGATTGGGTACGTGGCGAGGTAGTTATTCGAGATGTTGAAATTTCTCGAGCACTTCTTGGGCAACGTCTCCAAGTTAAGTTGGTTAACGGAAATCCAACGTATGATGCAATGACAAATTCCTATAAAGCGAAACTTGAAGAAATTGATAAGTTCATAATCGCCAACTCCACAACACCGTTGTCAGGGCGTACTTCTGCGTTTAACAAACTAAGACCAAATTATGATTTATTCTTAACCGAAACTAGACGTATGAGTAAGGCAATTCAAGAGGAGAGCTTGAAGCAAGTAAATAAAGTAGTTCAAAATCGAACGCGTTCGGAATTTTATCAAAGCGGAATTTTGCTAATTACCATTCTGGCGGGGCTAATTCTCCTAGTTTGGCTTGTGCGCGATCTGGCAATTGCATTCAGAAAAGCGAAATTTATCCTTCAAGAGGAACAACTTAAACTCAACAGCGCCACCCAGATGCTTGAGATATCAAGGGCAATGGACCGCTTCCAGAGCTGGATTACAGAAATGCATTTGACTGCACTCACTAGCTCCGATTTTGCTAACTTATTTGAAAAGAGATTGCAAAAAGAATTGTCTCTCGCCGCCTTACGGGTTAGCGCCTCTGGTGATTCATACAAAATTGAATTTCCCGTTGACGCGGGGCTAGAAGAAATAGCATCGAAGCTAGTCCGAGCGCGATTTGCGGATGCAATAAAACAACATCAGTCCAGACTGAGACTATTTGTGGAAGCTGAATATCGCGCCAGCCATGATTTCCTCACAGGATTCTTGAACGAGCGAGGGTTGTCCATCGCTCTTTCAAATCAAGCTGGCACTAGCGAGAAAATGCTTGCGGCACTCTTTATTGATGTAGACAGATTTCATCGAATAAACGATTCAATGGGTTTTGAGTTTGGCGATTCAGTTATGACCGAGATTGCATCGAGAATGAATAAGCTGAGTTCAAGTGAGGATTTGGTCGCTCGGCTCAATTCTGATGAGTTTGTCTTTATCAGCCCCGTAGCAAATGAAGCTCAAGCACGAGCCAAGGCCCTGGCACTTCAATCAGATATGCAGTTCACTACTCATCACAGTGATATTGAATTGAATTTAACATTTACCATCGGCTTGGTTGTGTACGCACCTGCAGAGTTCAATCCATCAGAATTGATACACCACGGTGCAATCGCCCTCAACATTGCAAATAGACAAATTCGTGCAGGTTTTGCAATCTATTCAGAAGTGCAAGGCCAAGAATATGTCGAATCACTAGCCGAAGAGTTCGCTATTCGCCAAGCGCTTAAATTAAATGAATTTGAACTTTATTTTCAGCCGGTTATCGAATTAAGCACGAATCAAGTAATGGGTGGTGAAGCGCTTATTCGTTGGAATCGACCTGGTTATGGGGTTTTGCTTCCAAATGAATTCCTTTCCAAAGTTAGCGATCACGACCTTGAAATTGAACTTGGCGACTGGATTATTGAAAGTGCTCTTCGCTTCAGAGCAAATGCGAGGCTCTTTCAGGAAGAATTGAGCTTAGACAGCTTTAGAGTCGGAATAAATGTGGAAGCCTCCCAAATTCGTCGAAGCGACTTTGCCGACAAATTAATGGAATCGGTCCAAAAACTCAATGTTGACGCCACCGATGTCTCCATAGAGATCACTGAACACTCACTCACGGATGGCGATATTGCACTTCAGCAATTGCGTAAGTTGAAAGCAAGTAATTTTGTCATTGCGATTGATGATTTTGGTACTGGTTATTCAAACCTTTCACAGGTTAATAGTTTGCCAATTAGCGTTCTTAAGATTGATAGGTCCTTCTTGATACCTGGGGCTGGAACGAGCATGGATCGTCAACTTATCCTTGATATAAAACAGTTGGCCGATAATTTGAAGCTGAGAGTTGTGGCTGAAGGGGTTGAGTCTGTTGAGGTAGAGAAGTTCCTCGTAGATTCAGGAATCACAAGAGTTCAAGGCTTCTTGTACTCGCCGCCACTTCCAGAGGTCAACTTCTGGGGTTGGGTTAGAGATTTTAAGAATTCCCAATCTCTCCACGCGTAATTAATTAACTTAGGGGGATACACCCCCAAATATTCCCCCGTGCAATGAGGGTTTAGATAATTATTTGCCATGACAGATTATCTAAATACTAGCGGAGGGTAGTATGGAGAATAATTTATTGCTTGTTATTGCCAACCCAATTTCACCGACGTATATCGATGGCTTAATCGCGACATACGCACCGGATGTAAGAAGTAGGCAGTATTTAAAATTTGCACCTGAAGATGATGCTATCCAGGCGTACCGCTTGATTTGGCCTGGCGCAATAATTATTGATATTGATTCGGTGAAGCCAAGTCATGCTCTGGACATTCGAAATAACTTGCGCCAAATTGCGCCACTTCTACCGTTTATTCTCACGGCGAGAAAAAATTTGCCACAATTTAGTTTTGCTAATCGGTTAACTCCTATTGCAAGTTCGGCTTATTGGCTCAATCCAAGTGTTGATAACGGTGACACCTTCCTTGAAAGTGTAGGAAGCGCCATTAGGGGCAGCGTCTCGCTGCCAGACGACATCATGCAGGATTTGCAGGGGCTTGAAGATTCCTTTGGAGGGCTCAACTCTGTCCAGCTAACAATTGTCCAATACCTTGCCGATGGCCTTAGCAATAAGGCAATTGCCGGAAGGTGCGATCTCTCGATAAAAGCCATTGAACGTCATATCTCTCTCATAGCTAAAGCGCTTGGTATTGAGCCACATTCCAACGAAAAGAGCCTCAGAATGCTCGTGGTCCTTGAATACCTAAGACTTTCGAGGAATGATAGAAAGGAAGCGTGAGAACGAGAGGATGGATAAGAAAATGCTTAAGAAGATCCTGATCCTAGAGAACCAGTTCCGCGCTGGAATGGGTTCATTCATTGCAAAGGGTTTTGAAACCGCGCCGGGATTTGAAGTAAGCGCGATGGTTGTTGCGACGGATAATTACCTTGAAAAGGCAACAAAGTTTGAGGCCGATCTCATCTTGATTGATATGGACTCTTTGCGTCGGACCGATGCACTCGTTTCCGCACTCGAGTTACGAAAGACATTTCCAACTATTCCCGTTGTGTTTATGTCTGAGCGGGAAAATCCTGTATTAACAAAGGAAGGTCTGGTTGCTGCTCTCTTTAACAATTGCTATTGGTTAAATAAGCCAACCCGATCACCTCAGCTTGTCTTAGCTGAGTTAGAAGCTGCCTATCAAGGAAAAGCTCAATTGGACTCATCTTTGCTTGAAGAAGCTCTAACTGAAGCAAACTACCAAGGTCTGCTTTCCCCACAACAACACCGAGTTATGCGTCTGATGGCAGCTGGCATGAGCAACGCTGCAATTGGCAAAGCGTGTGGGATTTCAGCAAAAGCAGTTGAGCGAACAATCGCAGCTGCGTCTAGTTTGCTCGATGTAGAACCAGCGTCAGAGCTTACAAATCGTCGAGTGACAGCTGCGATGAAGTATCTGCGCGCGATGTCCTTCATTTAAAATTTACAAAGTAACTCGCAAGTAACCACGGGGGGATTGCCCCCAAGAACTCTCGTGTCGCGCTTGAGGTTAGACCGTACGTTTATCCAATGAAAAATCAACGTCCTATAGACGCTGCGACAAACGAGTTCGTTGAACGCCGTCAGCGCGTAGGAACGATTGCAGATAGACGCGACAACGGAACGCTAGCTCGTCAACGATGGGCAAGAGTCTTAAACATTGCTTTCGTGATCAGCGTATCGGTTGCACTTGTTGGGCCGGCAGTTATGTCCTCTTACTTTGGGATATCAATTCATACCGTTACGACCGGAAGCATGCGCCCCACGATTAACCCAGGCGACATGATTGTTGCAAAGGTTGTCACAGCTTCCACTTTGCAACCAAATGACGTTGTAATGCTAGTTAATCCAGAGAACTGGACGCTCCAATCACACAGAATTCAATCACTTAGCACCACAACCACTGCCCTAACCATTACAACAAAGGGAGATAGCAACCCTGTTGCTGATAAGCCAGTTGATATTGGGCTTAACTCCCCGGTTCGAAAGGTAGTCAAGACAATCCCAAATCTTGGTTATGTCGTAAGTGCTCTTAGTTCTACGCGTGGAAAACTCATTGGACTCTTCGTCCTTGTGATCTTCAACGTAATCATCGTGTCAAATATCCTCGTAAAGCGCCGCAAAGAAGATAAGAAGCACAAAGAAGCCATCACTTCCCCCCACCTATATGAAGCAGAAAAGAGAGAAAATGCTTAAGTCCCTCATGACCTCAACGAATCTTTTCGCCAGAACGGTTGCGCAAATTACAATTGTCGCCGTAGTTGGCACCGTTGGAATCACAGTGGCGTCTACTGCTGCTTCCGCAAACTTAGATGCCGTTGCGACAAATGTAACGCCTCAGGTTATTCAGTCAGGAACGTTGTCGTTGATTACCGCAGCGAATGCTGGATCTAGTGGTTTTACTTCGACCGTTTCAGCAATGGCACCCGGAGATACGCTGAACTTTGCCGTTGGTGTGACAACCGGAACAATGCCTGCGCAGAATTTCTACTTGTCTATTAACGACACCGCGACTGCCTCAACGCTGCTGACAACCAGCGCATCAAAAGGATTAACGGTAAGTGTCACTCAGTGTTCCGTAGCATGGGCAATGCCTGCAGGAACCTGTTCAGGCACAACTACAGCGACCACAGCGTCAAACACAGCGCTTTCCACAATGAATACAACAACAGGTGGAGGAGTTGAACTCACATTGTTTACAGGCACTGTGCCAGCTTCTACGACTACCTACTTGAAATTCACACTCACTCTTCCAGCATCTATTGCTGAAACAGTGACAAATGGAACGCTACCTGGCGGAACTATTCAGGG
Organism: uncultured Actinomycetes bacterium; assembly: GCA_903898555.1. Classification (GTDB taxonomy): domain Bacteria; phylum Actinomycetota; class Actinomycetes; order Nanopelagicales; family Nanopelagicaceae; genus PALSA-747. The sequence goes on along the minus strand of CAIUFY010000064.1, from coordinate 45,455 downwards.
ACTTTCTGCAAGCATTAACTGGAAGATTCGTACAACCCAACGCAATGCCTCAGTAACGAACGGCTAATTAGTTAAGTAGCCATGTCGAAGAGAACAAAGAAGGCCGCAGCAGTTGTAGTCGTAATACTCAACTGCTTCGGCCTTGCTTTTGCTAATGCAACAAATGTTGGCACGGCAACTAATTCAATTCCACAGTTGATCGGCTCAGGTTCCTGGAAAGTTGTTCCCTCAGTCACCACCGTTAATCCGGTTATTCGAGATACGGCGGCTGCAAAAGGTTCTTACTTCACAATTACCAATACGGGCACTTTACAAACTCTTTCCTTCACTTTAGGACAGACAACCACAACGACAAGTGGTACAAATGCATACACCGTTCTTCTTAATTACTGCCGGGTGAGTGGTACGGTGGCAGGAACGTGGAGTGCTACTGGAACCTGCAACACCGGAGTTCTTACAAATATGCTGACAAATACAAACGCCTCAACGAATTCAGCGGCAGTGACCTTTACTTTGGCGCCGCTAGCCACGATTTCAGTCCAGTGCCAATATCACTCCACCACGGCTGGAGCCCCTGGCAATAGAAATATCTCCGATGCAATATCCGTAACTGTTACGCGTGCCAACGTAAGGACTGCAACCAGTACCTCTGGCTGACCTGTTAGATTCTGCGCATGACATCTTTTCGCGCAGTTAACCCTCATACGGCCGAAGAATTCGGACCAGAGATCCAGAACGCTTCACAATCTGAAGTTGCCGCCGCAATTGAAGCAGCCAACGCTCCCCTGCTCTCGCCAGCCGAGCGCGCTCAATTACTGCGAAATATCTCATTGGCAATCGAATCTGACCGGGCGAAGATTGTCCCCCTCGCAATGCAAGAATCTGGCCTTCCAGAGGCTCGCATTAACGGCGAACTCACTCGCACAGTTTTTCAAATCAATACATTCGCAGAATTAGTCGCTTCAGGCGCCTTCTTGGATCCAAAGATTGATCGCGCCGATCCTGCTTACGGAATGGGACCACGCCCTGATATTCGCAAAATAAATCAGCCGCTCCGAGTGGTAGCTATTTTTGCTGCAAGCAACTTTCCACTGGCTTTCTCGACCGCTGGTGGAGACTCTGCAAGTGCGCTTGCTGCCGGTTGCGCCGTTGTTCTAAAGGCGCACCCTTCTCACCCAAACACCTCAAGAGCAGTTTTTGCCGCCATTCAAAAGGGAATTGCAGATTCGGGCCAGCCGAAGGAACTTTTCTCACTTGTCGAAGGAAATGATCCTCAGATAACCCATTGGCTTGCTGAGCATCCAAAAATTACAGCCGTAGGGTTCACTGGTTCTGGCGCAGTTGGTAAGTTGCTTATGGAACTGACAGCTAAACGCGAAGTGCCTATTCCAGTCTTTGCAGAGATGGGCGCAATTAATCCTGTATTTGTCACACCATCTGCAATAGCCGAGCGAAATGAAGCGCTTGTTAAGGGTGCAATTGATTCTGCCCTTATGGGGTCTGGCCAGTTCTGCACGAAACCTGGATTCTTTGTTGTTCCTAAATCTCACGCAGAAGTATTCTTGGCAGAGGTAGAAAAATATCTAAGCACTCTGACCGTTGGCCCGCTGCTCAATAAAGGAATTGCAGATCGTTATTCGTCAACAATCTCAACGCTAACTAAGTTGGGGTCAGTAAAGGCAATAAGCGCTAACACCGCGGATGCGGGATTGGCAGTCACGCCGACCTTCTTCATCGCCGAATGGCAGACCGTCGCGGCGAATCCAGAGCTTCTTGAAGAACATTTCGGGCCGACTTCAGTGATTGCTATCGCTGAAGAATCGAAATTTGAAGAGATAGCTTCTTCCCTTGAAGGTCAGCTCACTGCGACTATTCATGGAACTGAAAATGATGATGTGAAAGGGCTTCTAGCGATTCTCGCCGAAAAAGCTGGTCGTGTAATTTGGAACGCATTCCCTACTGGAGTTTCTGTCACTGCTGCGATGCAACATGGCGGACAGTGGCCTTCCTCTTCCTCGCATACAACTTCGGTCGGAACAGATGCGATTTATCGCTTTATGCGCCCGGTTTCATATCAAGGAATGCCTGACGCTTTTCTTCCAGATGGACTCAAGGACTCAAATCCATTGAGCTTGGAGAGATTAGTAAATGGAATTCGTACTAAACAATAAATCCATTTGGAAATGGATCTGTTGGATCCAATAGCCACGTTGCTTCGCCCATAACCCAGGCACGCCCTGTGATTAGTGGAATGACTGCATCGAAATTTCCAACTTTTGTCCGCTCTGCAATTCTTCCTTCAAAGTGCGATCCAATCCACGACTCATTTATGAGTACATCACCCTCTTTAAATTCACCACGAGCAACCATCTGAGCAAGGCGCGCACTTGTTCCTGTTCCACATGGCGAACGATCGAACCAACCTGGATGAATAGCCATCGCATTCTTCCAATGAAGTGAATTACCACCAGGTGCGATGAAATCAATATGGTGACAGATGGCAATATCTGGATTTTCTGGATGTACCGGCCGATTTTGTTCATTTATTGCATCACAAATTAGCAGGCCAAGGTCAAGAAGTTTTTGACCATTCTCGCGTTTAAATTCAATACCGACTCGTTCGATTGGGACGATTGCGTAGAAATTTCCACCATAGGCCATGTCATATTTCAATTCCCCGAGACCCGGAACATTAACTACTTGATCTAGAGCATAGGAAAATGAAGGAACGTTAATAATGGTGACATTCTCAGCCTTGCCATCCTTAACTTTTACATCTACGACAACTAACCCTGCCGGCGTATCCAAGCGAATTGTCGTTATTGGCTCAACGACCTCCACCATTTTCTTTTCAACTAACGCTGTGGCAACACCAATTGTTCCGTGCCCACACATTGGAAGACACCCTGAAACCTCAATGTAGACAACTCCCCAATCAGCATCGGGACGGGTCGGCTTTTGAAGTATCGCACCACTCATTGCGCTATGACCTCGAGGTTCAAACATCAACCATTCGCGTAGGTAATCCAAATTCTTCATGAAATACAGGCGCTTTTCGAACATCGTTTTGCCAGGGATGTCACCAACACCAGAGGTCACAACACGCGTTGGCATGCCTTCTGTGTGAGTCTCAACTGTGGTGACGGTCCGCAAGCTATCAATCATTTGCCGAAGTATTCCTTCACTGCTGCAACTTCACGCTTTATCTTTTCTTGGTCAGCAGCAGGAAGAGGCAAGCGAGGCAAACGTGTTGGTCCGCCGTAACGTCCTAATAAATCCATAGCTAACTTAATTGCTTGAATAAATTCCTTCTGCGAATCCCAATGGAAGAGATCGTGCAGGGCTGCATACATCGGTGCAGCAGTTTTGTAATCTCCGGCAATTGCAGCGTTATAAAGCGCTGCTGATTCAGCTGGAAGTGCATTCGGAAATCCTGCAATCCATCCGCTAATTCCCGCTGTTGAAAGTTCGAGAAGAACATCATCAGCTCCAACAATCACATCGATTCGTGGAGCAGATTTCTTAATCTGCCAGATTCGACGGACGTCGCCAGAAAATTCCTTGATTGCAACTACTCCAGGAACTTCATTGGCAATTCGACCAACGAGGGCGGGTGTTAAATCAACTTTTGTGTCGAATGGATTGTTGTAGGCAATAATTGGAATTCCTACTTTTGCGACCTCTTTGTAGTGAGCAACAACTTCATCGTCATTTGCACGATAAGCATTTGGTGGAAGCAACATAACCGCAGCAGCACCATTTTCCGCCGCTTGCTCAGTCCAACGAACAGACTCTCCTGCACCATATGCGCCTACTCCTGGGACAACGTGGAATCCTTTAGGTGCAGCAGCAACAGCAACTTCGACCATACGAGCGCGTTCTTCAGCCGTAAGAACTTGGTACTCACCGAGTGAACCGTTTGGAATAACGCCATGTGTGCCATTTGCAGCTAGCCATTGCACATGTTCTGCATATTTATCGTAATCAATAGAAAGATCACTCTTGAATGGTGTTGCTGTGGCTGTAAGGATGCCGTTCCATGGATTATTTCCCGAGTTTGTCATTCCCAAACAATAACTAGAAGTTCTTCTCTAATCCATCGCCCAGTTCACCTAATGAGATGGGGGCAGCTAATGGGCGCTGTGCCGTGTTAATTCGCTCCTCAGCAGTGAGATCGCGGGACAAGTGACAGGCCACAATTTCACTTACATTTCGCCCGCAGACTCGGCCTTGGCAAAGCCCCATCCCGGCTCGAGTAAAGAGCTTTGCTGAACGACCGTCTTGCGCACCAAGTTCATCAATTGCCCCATGAATATCGGCGAGTGAAACTTCTTCACACCGGCAAAGAATTGTTTGGGGAGTTAAGGCGGACTGCCATTTATTTGAAACGGGATACACGCGTTGTAGTCCCGTCGCAAAAACTTGTGCTCTCCAACGAGCAAGTCTTTTCCCTTTTCTCGTTGAACCAGCGATTTCTCCTTCTAGCACTGCAAGGGATGAACCACCGATTCCAGTCGACTCCCCCGCTGCATAAAGTCCAGGGATGCTTGTCTGCTGGTTTTGATCAACATCTACGACAACAGTTCCATCTGCTCCCACTTTCAATTTTGCGCCAAGAATCCCTGCGAGAGAAAGCTCGGGAACAAATCCAGATCCAATTGCTACGGTGTCACATTCAATTTTTTTGCCATCAACAAGTACTCCATCAGAAACGGCGGATTGAATTTCTTTTCCGTAATGAACTTTTATTCCCAGACTACGAAGTTTCTTCAAGAAATATATACCTTCTCGAATTTTTGATGGATTCAAAATCAAACCGTGTAGATTCAAAATCCATCGAAGCGGATTATTGGCCTCGTATAAACCAACAACTTCGGCCCCAGCCGCCGCGAGTCCCGTAGCTACTGGCAACAGAAATGGCCCCGTTCCTGCAATAACAAACTTCTTTCCAACAAGAACGCCATGGGACTTCAGCATTGATTGTGCTGCGCCAGCCGTCATAACTCCAGGCAAATCCCACCCAGGAAATGGAAGGGCGCGGTCGTATGCGCCAGTCGCCAAAATAACTTTCTCGGCTTTAACGATTTCCTCGACACCATTTCGTACAACGTAAAGGTTGAATTGCTCGGCCTTCTTCTCGGCTTGCCAGACATGTGCGTTGGAGAAACGCGTAATCAGCGGATTAGATAAGACTTCATCGAAGAGTTCTTGGGCTTTTGCAAAATATGGCGGTCTTCCTACTCCCCAATTGCTGGGTAAGTGGCGCCAGTACTGACCACCTAGCCGGGGGGAGGAATCAATCAAAATAACTTGTTGGCCGAGCTTTGCTGCGGCAACAGCGGCAGAAAGTCCGGCAGGCCCGGCTCCAACGATTGCAATCATGAGCTCACAACCATTCCTTCGACAACCTCAATGAGACATGAGCGCTGGTTTGTAACACCATTCACCGTGACAACGCAATCCCAGCAAATTCCAATTCCGCAAAAGATAGATCTTGGTTCATTCTTTAATCGCGTTTTTCTTAAAACGTTTATCTCGGAGGCAAGGAGAGCGGCGGCAATTGTTTGCCCTTCAATCGCTTCGATTCGTACTCCATTAAATGTAAAAGCTAAAGACTTTTCTGGACGCTTCATGCAGAACCGCCTTGAAAACGACGCGGTGAAAATGGAGAAGCATCCATGAATGAGGATCTGCCTGTAATTTGCTCGGTAAGCAGACGGGCACTTCCCGGTGCTAAACCTATGCCAGCACCCTCATGTCCAGCAGAATGCCAGAGTCCTGCAATAAGGGAATCTTCACCGATGACAGGAAGATGGTCCGGCGCGTAAGGTCTAAATCCGCGATAAGCCCGCAGAAGTTGCACATCTCGAAGTATTGGAAAGAGAGATGTTGCTTGCGCAGCTAGGCGGCGGAGAACATCGATGTTCATACTTCCGTCGAATCCGACCCTCTCGCGGCTTGCGCCTATCAAAATAGTTCCAGATCGAGTGCCCTCAACGACAGTAGATGTCTGAAGATCGGCTTCACCGCTTGCAACGTTCGCAACATAATCTGAATCATAAACTTTGTGGTTGATTATTTGTGGCATAGGAGCTGTTACTAAAATAAAACCTTTTCTGGGTGCAATCGGCAGGAATGAGCCAGCAAGTTTTGATATCTCCCCTGCCCATGTTCCTGCTGCATTCACAATGGTTGGGGCGTTAAATATGCCTTCGGAAGTTTCAACACCCTTGACTCGATTCGAAACAATCACAAACTTAGTCACCATTGTCCCGGTTTTAACAATCCCACCGCGTTCGCGCACTCGCTTTAGAATCTGAGCAGCGGCAAGCATTGGCTGGCACTGCGAATCCTGGGGATAGAAGGCTCCAGAATTCATTCCTGGGGCTAAATGCGGCTCAAGCTTCCTTAGTTCGTTACCGTCAACTAACTGGGCATTAACACCTGCAGATTGCTGTCTTTTCGCAAAATCGCGTAGAGCAGTGTCGTCGCCTCGAGATACAACAACTCCACCTTTTGCTTCTAACTCGAAAGAATCCCCAACATCATCACCGAGTTCAAACCATAAATCTCGAGACATGAGAGCCAATTCCAATTCAGGCCCAGGCTCTTTATCTGAGACGAGAATATTTCCTTCACCCGCTCCGGTTGTGCCTCCAGCGACAGGGCCGCGATCAAGCACCAAGACTCGAAGACCCGCTTTTGTCAGCGCCAAGGAAGTCGTTGCTCCCACTATTCCTGCGCCAATGACGATTGCATCAAAATTATTTTGTGAAGTCATGGAAATGGAACCGCCGCTTCGAGAGTTTTCACCAAATTATCAGCGGTAGAAACGCTGATATGAGAAGCATCCCGGTATGTATTCACGCCCATAAACGTTGAGGAACAGGTTGTTTTGCAGAGCCAAGACGATGTATCGATATACGCGATTCCAAGCTTCTTTATAAGTGCGCGAGTTGCCAAAGTTGTGGCTGATCTAGCAACAGAGAAGCTCTTCATAGCACTTGTTGGCTTTGGCGTATCACCTAAGAAAATAACAGGTGCTGAAATTTGATTAAGGAATGTCGAGAGACCTGAAGTCCAAGATTTTTCGTAACTTCCAATTTGTTTGCGAAGTGGGTACTGATACTCCGTAAAATCTGAGAAAAAGACAAACTCGGGTTTATCTAGATTAATTCTTGTTACCAATTTAATTTGAAAAATCGCACAAGATGAATCGAATTTTCCGTTTCTTGTAGTTTCAAGAATTGTGGCTGGGCATGAAGACTTTGTCAGATTAACTAATTTCAAGTGGCGACTTATTGCAATCTTCTCAAGTGCCGGAAACCATTGAGCCGCGTGAGAATCTCCTGCGAGAATAATTTCCTTGGAACTAGTCGAATCACCAAATATGCATGGCTTTGTCGGCCAGGCCACCCCAAAATTCAGATGACATCCATTTGAATACGTTGCTGGAACGGATTTATCGAACTTAACAGATGACGTCGCACTTGCGGCGAGAGCTCCATAGCTCAAGAAACTTCCAACAAGGATCACAACTCCCCACTTTGGAAGTGATAGAGATAAATTCTTCCGATATCTGAATGGCTTTTCCACAAAACGAGTAAGTGCCAGCGAGAGGAGTAGCGATAAAGCGATGATTTCCATCTTGTTTATTCCGCTTAGTCTGCTATTTCTATCCAAAAAGAAAACAACTACCGGCCAATGCACTAAATAAAGCGAGAAAGAGTAGTCCCCGAGCCAAGGCAGTACGAATTGAGGTTTAACCTCCACGCGGGAAAGCAAAACCACCATTGCTCCAACGATTGCAATCACGGTCTTAAAGCCAGGAGTGGCGTCATTTACGCTGACCCAGAATACGGAGAAAGTGATAATTCCCCAACCCACAAGAGCGCCAAGTTTACGAAAGCGCGCAGAAAGATATAACTGTGGATTCATTGCCAAAATAATGCCAGCAAAGAACTCCCAAAATCTAGAGAAAGGCAGATAGAAAGAACTAACTGGGTTGATGGAGGTATACCAAATTCCAAAAGCCGCGGTTAGGAGAAGGGTCGGAAGTAAAAGGGCGCGCTTTTTTCGATAAATTAAAAGAAAAAGCACTGGCCAGAGCAAATAAAACTGCTCTTCAACGCCAAGTGACCAATAATGCAGAAAAGGGGATGGATCAAGTGACTGATTAAGGTAGTCATTTCCAACACGGGCAAAATTGAGATTCGCCGAAAATAGAGCAGAAGAAAGCGCCTCCAAGGAGAACCTGCTTCGAGATATCGCAGGCAAGAACAAAATTGCAAAGATTGATGTAAGGAGTGTGACTGTGAGACTGGCCGGCAAAATACGTTTTGCTCGTCGAATGTAAAATTCCTTGATTTGCTTGCCGAAAGTTCCTTCACCTTCCATCAGCTTGGAGGTAATCACAAATCCTGAAATCACAAAAAAGATATCAACGCCGAGAAAACCGCCTCGCAACCAGCCAAACTGGGCGTGGTAAAGAAGCACTACAAGTATTGAAAAACCTCGCAACGCTTGGATATCTCTTCTCATCGTTGAAGATTTTCCTTAACTAAGGATTCTGCTTCTTGCGCGCTGTCTGCATTCAGAGCGAGTGTGGCGACTTCAACGCAGGTAGCCAAATCTAAAGTCGAGAGAAATTCGCGCACTTCTGCAATCGCGCTTGGCACCATTGAAAGCGAAGTTACTCCTAAGCCCAAAAGAACTGCGGCAAGATAAGGGTCAGAAGCTGCTTCACCACAAACACCATTTGTCTTGTTTAGTTTATTTGCACTTTCACATGCAATCTGAATTGTTCGAAGAACAGCTGGATTCCATGTCGTAGCCAAATCTGAAAGTCTTGAATCCATTCGATCAGATGCCATTACATATTGGGCTAAATCATTTGTGCCTATAGAACCAAAATCAACTTCAAGTAGGACTTTCTCTGCATGGATTGCTGCCGCAGGAGTTTCAATCATCACTCCAACTTTTTTGATTCCCAATGCTCGCGCTCTGGTCGCAAAGTCATTTGCTTCCGCTGGAGTGCTAACCATCGGGGCCATGACCCAAAGTTCAAGAGAAATCCCTTCTGCTGCTTTTGAAATTGCTTCAAGTTGACGCTCCAGCACTGCATCATGAGTGCGAGTTAAGCGCCATCCTCGAATGCCGAGGGCAGGATTTTGTTCTTTACTGGAATTCAAATATGGAATTTGTTTGTCGCTTCCCGCATCCAGAGTTCTTACAATAACTCGGCGCCCTTGCATAAGATCAAATATTTTCTTATATGTTGCAACTTGATCTTCTACTGTTGGTTCCGATGTCGAATCAATAAAGAGCAACTCTGTACGCAAAAGACCAATTCCATCGGCCCCGGCTGCTGCCGCTTCTATGGCTCCGTTTACATCACTAACATTTGCAAGAAGTGTGATGTGAGATCCATCTTTTAGTCGGCCAGGACCGACTACTGCTGCTGCCCGGGCCCTTAACGCTTCTTCGCGCAGTTGTGCTGATTCCACTTCCGTAGCCTTTGGATCAATATAGATTTTCCCTTGCCTGCCATCTACAAGAAGAACTGATCCATCTTCAATCTCTAGCGCTCTTTTGCAACCGACAATTGCCGGGATACCAAGTCCGCGAGCGACAATTGCCGCATGTGAGGTGGGACCGCCCTTTGCTACAACAAGGGCGAGGGCATAATTTAGATTAATGTGCGCCGTATCTGACGGTGTGAGCTCATCGGCGATAACAATGCTGGGTTCTGCAAGATTTATTAGTTGATGTTCGGTTCCTGCAAGTTTATTTAAAAGCTGGCTCAATATGTCATCAAGATCAACAATCCGCTCAGCAAAATAGCCGCCAAGGGCAGAAAGCGCTGTTTTAAAACCACGAAAAGAATCGATGATATCTGGACGAACATCTTTGTACTCAATATCTTGACTGAGCCTTGCGCCAATCGCTTCAATCAGTGCCGGATCAGAAGCCATCATGGCTTGAACGCCTAATACATCTCGCACGATATCGAGTTCAACGGTTTTTGCGGCTCGCTCTAAATCGGCAACTACTAAATTAAGTGAATCAAAAACTTTCCGTGGTGTTGCAGGAATTGGTCCGACTGAAGTGATCTGTGCAATCCGGCACGCTTTGCCGACAGCAACTCCAGGAGAAACTCCAATCCCTACAAGACTATTCATCTTGGTCGGTGGCAACAATTTCTATTAGCTGGGCCAACAAGGCGTCGGCGCTTGCTCCGTCGGAGACTGTTATTTGGACGGTGTCACCGTTTTGAATTCCAAGGGCTAAAACCGAAAGGAGCGAAGCAGCATTAACCGCCTTCTCTCCGGGTTTCCCAACTGTTACCGAAAGCCCCGATCCACTCGAAGCCTTTACAAGCAGAGACGCAGGTCGTGCATGAAGTCCAACTTTGCTACCTACAACTACGGTCTGGCTTGGCATTAAGGACTCCTTGAATAATGGATATTCATCGTTGTTGGTAGGCGGTCTCTACAGGTTTAATAGTATCCATCTCGCAGAGATTCAAACGAATGGTTCTTATTCGGCGATAAAGTCCATTGCTAGCGAAGCGCTCCAACCATTTGGATGGAGTTTTATGAGCTCTTTACAGCCGTCAACATCGGAGCCCAGAGTGACAATTGGGGCCTCGTCGTAACCATCCCGGCGGTGTTGACCTAAGCCAATATTTGAAAACAACCCGTTGCACAGGCATTTACGCCCTTCGGTCTCTTCAATAGTTCCATCTTTCTTCAGGTAAGGAATCTCAGGTTCGCTCGGACAGCGGTAATCAACTCTTCCGCTCTTAAGCATGATTGGCTCACGAAGATATCCCATGTCGCAAAGCTTTGGTCGAGCTGCGAATACCTCGGGAAGAGCAGTAGTTCCAGGCAAATTAACAATCTTGATTGGGAAACCAGTTGGAGACGCCTTCATATCTGTATGGATTTCAAAAGTTCCATCAGCAAGAGTTCCAAGAATCTGATTGCGAATTTCGTCAGTAAATCCTGACTCATTCGACAGTGCAAAGAGAGTTCCAACCTGCACGCCTTCTGCTCCAAGTGCAAGCGCATCCTTTAATTTGCCGCGCGCTCCAAAGCCACCAGCAAGCCAGAAGGGATATCCGTACTTAACCATCTTCTCCAGATTCGCAAGGTCACGCGGGCCATAGATCGGCTCGTTTTCTGCATCAAATTCAATCTTTCCTCGCGGTGGAGCGTTGTGGCCGCCAGCCGAAGGTCCTTCAATAATGAAGCCATCTGGACGACTTGATTCATCACGTGCCAAATAAGCAGCAAGTACATCGTTAATGATGATTGCCAAAAACATTGGTCGAACAAATTCAATCTTAGAAATATCTACAAATTCGGAAGGATCGATGGTGATGCGTTGAGAATCACCATTCACAATATCAACAGTGATGTAGCTACTTTTCTTTTGGGAAACTTCAGTAATAAATCGCGGAATCTCGCGAGGAATTCCTGCCCCCATAATTACATAATCAACATTCGCGAGCATCGCACCTAAAATTCCAGCCGCAGAACCCATCTGAATCTTTTCAAGAAAGTTGATTCCAACTTGCCCATCGTGGCCTTCTTTAGCGAGCCATACTTCGACGAATGCTCCAAGAATTAGTAAATCATTGGAATGGCGATGAGCATTTATGAGAAGTTTTGGAGCATTTGAAAAAGATTCAGTCTTTTCTTTTCCACCTTCAATAAAATACTTTTCAACTATTGCATTAGCCGTTTCCTGATTTGGAAATGCGGCAAGCGCACGGCGAACATGCCCGCCGGCATCCCCGCTTTCCAATCTACGGATCAAGACGGCATCAATTGCAGTGCCGGAGACAACACCCATACCACCGTGGGTTGAGACGGCCTTTGCCAATTCCCAGTTCGAAACGGCGACGCCCATGCCACCTTGGATGATCTTCGGTAGCGTCTTTGTCATGGGCGCAATTCTGACCCACAAAAAGCGTACCCACGAGTACTAAACGAAAAAAGTGAGGTGGGACTCAGTTGGTGCTCAGTGTGTGATGTATTCCCGGAGGGCAACCCGCTCTGAATCAAGTTCTTGAATATGAGCCTTGACTAAGTCGCCAATTGAGACGATGGATAGGAGATTGCCGTCGATGTCGACAACCGGCATATGTCTAATTCGATTTTCTGTCATAGCATTCATGATTTCAGCAACAGTGCTTTGCGATGTGCAGCTAATGACTTCGACAGTCATCAAGTCTCTGACATGCAAATCAACCAGTTGATTTATCTTGGAAGGCATCGCGCGAACGACATCGCGTTCTGAAACTATTCCATCAATTTGAATTCCATCTCGCGAAACGATAAGGGCTCCGATGTGATGAGTTTCCAGCAATGAAACTAAATCGTGCACACTCGCACTTGGTGAAATAGTCGCAACTTTTTTCCCGGAAATCAGTGACTCGATTTTCATCAATCCCCCCTCGCTAAAGCTTGAACCTGGTTATAGTCTACCCATTTGAGATTAAGCGCAAGAGGTCTGCCCCACTGACTTACGAACGTTCAGGCACCATATCTATGGCTCCACACGGGCATTCGTTTGCACAGATTCCACAGCCCTTGCAGTAGTCGAGATTTATCTCGTACTTTCCGTCAGCGAGCTTTATGACAGCGTTGTCCGGGCAGACGCCAAAACAGTTGTCGCAACCAAAGCAGTTTCCGCAGGATAAGCAGCGCCTTGCTTCAAATAGCGCAGTTGCTTCATCCAAGCCTTGAACCACCTCTGCAAAACTCTCTGCACGCCTTGCGGCATCTAACTTAGGTCGGACCTTCTTCGGTGCATCCGAGTAATACCAAGTGTTAAGTCGATCAAAACTTGCCAATTCTGGACGTGGAGCATGAACAAAAGTTTGTCCTTCAAGCCAAGAGTTGATTGCTCGCGCTGCATGCTTTCCATGACCGATTGCATTTGTTGCAGTTCTTTCGCCAGGAACCGCGTCTCCACCAGCGAAAATTCCGTCCCTCCCTGTCATGAGGAATTCATTTACCTCGATAACTCCATCGTCAATGGTTATGCCTTGGATTCCCTCGACAATACTTAGGTCGACCTCTTGTCCAAGGGCCAAAATAACGGAATCAGCTTGAAGGGATTCAAACTCCCCTGTTGGTTGCGGCATGCCCGCGCTATCTAGTTCCATGCGCTCGATAGTGACAGCGCCAGAATTCACCCATGCGATGGTGGAAAGCCAACGCATCACAATGCCTTCTTCAAGGGCTTCTTTTAATTCACTTGCGTGAGCCGGCATTTTTTCTTGAGTACGACGGTAAACAACTATCGCTTCATATGCTCCGAGGCGTTTAGCAGTACGCGCTGCATCAAGGGCCGTATTTCCTCCGCCATACACGACCACACTTCGTCCTAATAATGGTGGCTCTCCATCCGCTGTCATGTGAAGAACCGATACCGCATCAAGAATTCGAACAGTGTCGCCTGCAGGGATGTAAGCGCGCTTTCCTAAGTGAGCTCCAATTGCAAGGAAGACAGCATCAAATCCATCTTTGATAGCGCTCTCAGGATTTTCAACTTTTGTATTACATTCAATTCGCACGCCGATATTAACCAAGCGAGAAATTTCTGCATCGAGCACTTCTCGAGGAAGTCGGTATGCGGGAATTCCGTAACGCATCATTCCGCCAGGTTCTGCTGCGCTTTCGCGAATGACGACTTCGTGACCTTTCATTGCAAGGTGATATGCCGCAGATAATCCAGAAGGTCCTGAACCAACAATTAGAATTCTGCGACCACTTTTTGTTGTTGGGGCAGTAAATTGCCAACCTTTATCTATGGCCTGATCGCCAAGGAAGCGCTCCACAGAATTGATTCCGACAGCCTCATCTACATCTGCACGGTTACATGCAGTCTGACATGGGTGATAACAAATTCTTCCCATAATCGCTGGAAATGGATTATCCCTAACAAGATTTCTCCATGCTTGCTCATAATTGCCAGATTCGCCCTCGTAGAGCCAACCTTGGACATCTTCGCCAGCTGGACATGCGTTATTACAAGGCGGCATGCGGTTTACGTAGACGGGTCTCTCACTTCGCCACGAACCTGTGTGGTTGGCAAGTGAAGATCCGATATTTAGCGTAATTGCAAATGGCTTACTCATTGAGCCTCTCCTAATAAATCAAACTCAGCAATATTACGATTCGCAATCTCTTGGATAGCTTTCACTAATTCAGGATTTCCTTTTGGACCAAAGAGATGCGAGAAACGCTTTTGAATCTGCAAGTACTCATCGACAGGGACTTGTTTGCGAATCTTCTTTGTGGCAGTAACTACCCCGTCTTCGGCTTCATAAACCGGGAAGAGACCAGACTCAGTCGCTAAACGAGCCAATTTAATGGTTTCCTCACTGCGCGTTCCCCAACCTAATGGGCAAGGAACTAAGACGTGAAGATAACGGGCACCATGCATGCTCATTGCTTTTGTAACTTTTTCTTCGAGGTCATGCAAATCAGATACAGATGCGGTAGCGACATAAGGAATTCCATGAGCCATAGCGATCTTCGGAAGATTCTTGCCTTGAGTAAACGATGCTCCGGGATTTTCACCAACAGCATGAGTGGTATTTGTTCTTGCGGCTGGAGGTGTTGCTCCCGAACGTTGGACTCCCGTGTTCATATACGCCTCATTGTCATAACAGACGTAAAGCACATCATCATTTCTTTCAAACATGCCAGAAAGTGGACCAAACCCAATATCAACGGTTCCTCCGTCACCACCTTGAGCAACGACTCGAATATCTGAGCGTCCCTGCGCCTTAAGCGCGAAGGCCACACCAGTTGCAACCGGTGCTGCATTTCCGAAGAGTGAATGCATCCATGGCAGCCGCCAAGAAGTTTCTGGGTACGGGGTTGAGAAAACTTCGAGACAGCCTGTGGCATTTACTGCAATTACTTTTCCATCAGTTGCAGCCATGGCCGCGTCCATGACATAACGAGCGCCAAGTGCTTCCCCGCAACCTTGGCAAGCTCTGTGACCCGAAGTAAGGGAATTTGTGCGGTCGGAGCGAGACTGAACTGAAAGCTGCTCATCGCCTAGAAGACGATTTCCAACTGCAAATGAACCGACTTGATAAAACTTTAATGGAGTACTCATCGTGTTCCCAAATCTTTCAAAAGGTTTTCGGCCATTGGACCTGATCGTCTCGTCAATAGATTTCGCTCAAGTTCGCGTTCAACCAACTCGACATCCAAATCCATAAACGAAAACTCTGGAAGTGAGCCGTACAAAGCCTTGTCCACTAACTCACTAATCGACTTCAAAGTTATCGGACGTCCGCCAAGGCCTGCCACTACCGTATTTATTTTGATATCAATCGCGCTTAGCGCTGTGCGAATATTCGAAGAGACGATGCCACCTACGCCGGGAGCAAAAGCGCGTTCTACAACAACGATCTTTTGCGCGTGCTTAAGCGACTTTCGCACCTCATCTAATGGGAATGGTCTAAAGGAAGTAATTCCCATAGCGCCAACCTTTATTCCATTTTTGCGGTGTTCATCAACAGCATCTTTTATAGTTCCGAGGACCGACCCAAGCGCAACCAAAACAACTTCTGCATCCTCAAGGTGATATTTTGTAACAAGCCCCTTGTAATCATCTGGACCGGCTGCAGGTCTTCCAAAGACCTCTTCAAATTGCTCGGAAAGTTCAGGAATAATTTCAAGGGCTTTTAGTTGCTTGAAATGGCCCAAATACTTAACTTCCGTAAATGCTTCAGGCCCCACCATTGCACCAATGGAGACAGGATCTTGTGGATCCAAAACTTGTCGCGGCGCGAATTTTGGAAGATATTTCTGTACAAGATCTATATCTGCAACGTCAATCTCCTCCATTGCGTGAGTCAGAATAAATCCATCCATACATACCATTACGGGAAGTGAAAGCTCTTCTGCTAATCGAAAGGCCAAAATATGAAGGTCGGCAGCTGACTGATTGTCTTGCGCGTACAACTGAATCCAACCAGAGTCGCGTTGGCTCATTGAATCACTTTGATCATTCCAAATATTTATAGGTGAACCGATGGCGCGGTTTGCAACCGTCATAACAATTGGTAGGCCCAAACCTGATGCATTGTAAACAGGCTCCACCATAAAGAGGAGGCCTTGACTCGCTGTTGCGGTGTAAGTGCGGGCGCCAGTCGCAGAGGCTCCAATCGCCACGGACATAGCAGAAAATTCAGATTCCACATTTACGAATTGGCAATTACCAATTTTTCCTAAGCGAGTTAGTTCATCCAGCGCTTCGACTATATGAGTTTGAGGAGAAATTGGATACGCGCAAACCACATCAGGCATACACGCGGCAATCGTTTCAGCAACCGCCTTAGAGCCTTCAATTTGTTGCAACATTAGTTACCTCTTTAAGTTCGTTTATGACAAATTCATAAGCTTCGGTTGCGGCGGCGACGTTTCCCGCAGCAATTTTTGCTGGGAACCTATCTTCAATAGCAGCAACAACACTGGCAAGCGTTACCTTCTGGGTGGCGGCAGCAAAGCCTCCAAGTAGCGCTGCATTTGGCATTGGTCGACCTACATGTTTCAACGCAATATCCGAGGCAGGCACTATGAAATTGCGATTTGCTGGTCTGGATGAGACGAACTCATCAATTCCAAGTTCAGCAAAAGACTTTGTTGTATTAATGATCATGTAACCATCGCTCTTGGCGCCAGAAAAGACATCAATGGAGTGCAACAGGGTTGGATCTTGAATAAGAATTGCATCAGGTTCAAGAACGGGTTCTCGAAGGCGAATTGGATTTTCACTAATTCGACAGAAGGAAACAACAGGTGCGCCAGTTCTTTCAGAACCAAAGCTCGGAAAAGCTTGTGCATGTTGTTTATCTAGGAATGCGGCAACACTCAATAACTCGGCGGCGGTAACTACACCCTGCCCACCTCGTCCGTGGATTCGGATTTGAAACACAGTTCATACTATGCCTGCGATGCAAGGCGAAAAGTTCAAAGTTGGTCAAAGAAGGCGTGCTGCTCAACACATTAAGACCTTATAAGTGGTAGCCCTCGGCTCTCTCGCAAATTAGAATAGTCTCATGTTCAAGCGACCAAAGTATTTGGCAGATCTTCCTATAGATGCAAATAAGTACACCCGCGGAGTCGTAGGAGTAAGTGCCGGGAGTGAAAAATTCCCAGGTGCGGCAATACTTAGTCTAGGTGGTGCGCGACGTGGTGGAGCGGGATATGTTAAATACTTAAGCGAATTCAAATCAATCACGAAAATTGTGACGAGTACATATCCAGATGTTGTAAGCGTTTTAGATTGGCATGATGAAAAACTAGATGCACTTGTAGTTGGACCAGGTTCACCAAGAATTTCAAATATTCCGCGCGATATTTCTTTAGTCCTAGATAGCGCCGCCATAGCTTTCGTCGACGTAAAGAGAAATCCAATTACAGTATTAACGCCACATGAAGGCGAATTAAAGTATTTGGGATACTCCCTTGGAAGTCGCTACGAAACTGCACAACGAATTTCTGATGAACTTGGTGCGATACTTGTTTTGAAAGGCGTAAAGACGATAGTTGCGGCGCCAAGACTGCCGCAGAGAATTGATGAAATTGGCGGAACAGAGCTCGCGACGGCTGGATCTGGCGACATCTTGGCCGGAATCATTGGTTCAATGTTGGCGAGCTGGAAACCAACTGGAATTGCGCAAGCGCAGGAAGTTGTCTTCAAGGCGGTTCAAATGCACTCTATGGCGGGAAAGATCGCTAGGAGAAGCCATAATCCGGTGGTAGCACCGGACATTCTTCAAGCACTAGGGGAAGTAAACCTTTAGAATCTCCCTATGAGTATTCAAATAGAAACAAACATTGAAGTATCGCTTACAAACCGAAATCGCCAGACTGTTTTCTTTCGTTGGATTTTGGTTGCGCCACCTGTGGTTTTTGTTGCGATGTTCTCGCAGATGTCACATTGGGGTTTCACCACAGTAGTGGTCAGCGTTCCTGTGATGATGACTCTTCTATTTAGAGGCGTGTACCCAAGTTACGCACTCACTTTTAATCACGCGATGATTGAACTTTCCACGCGCGTTGCCGCCTACGCTCTTCTGCTCACAGATGAATTCCCATCTATCGAGCGAAATCCCAATATTTCTGTGATTTTTCCAGATGTTGAAGGCGGTAAGAAATTAAGCCGTGGGCTTCCACTAGTTAAGTGGATCTTCGCTATCCCTCTTTACATCGTCGGAGCGATTTATCTTCTGCTCTCATTGGTTTTGACGTTATTTGCATGGATCTCAACCTCAATCAGTGGTACATATCCTGAGTGGGCCGCAAATACAGTCCTTGGAACCATCGAATATTGGAACCGTGTTTATGGATACTCAGTTGCGCTAGTAACTGATGATTATCCACCTTTTACTTTATAGAGAGTCTTTCCTTGCAGGGAATGTAAGTATCGCCTGAGTTTCGTTTCCGACTCTTGAGAGCTTAATGGTGCCCTTAAGTTCATTCTCTGTGAGCGTTCGAACTATCTGCAAGCCAAGATTCGATGAGCTTTCAAAGGTAAAACCGCTTGGAAGTCCAACGCCGTTATCAATAACTTTAACAATGATGTTTTCTTCACCTACTTCAACGTCAACGTGAAGAAGATCGCCTGAAACTGCAAGACCATGTTCGAGCGAATTATGAATTAGTTCGGTGATGACAAGGGCTAATGGAGTTGCTTGTTGCGCGCCGAAAACCCCAAAATTTCCGGTTTTCATCAATCTCACAGGACGCACACTCAGTTCAATCGCATTATGGATTATTCGATCATAAACCTCATCAAAGAGCACTGTTTCAGCAGAGCTTGTGGAAAGCGTTTCGTGAACAATGGCAATAGAAGCCACTCGGCGAACCGCTTCAGCAAGTGCCTGAGACGCTTCAGGATCCTCTACTCGACGTGATTGCAATCGCAATAGCGCCGATACGGTTTGTAGATTGTTCTTCACGCGATGGTGAATTTCACGAATCGTTGCGTCTTTCGTAAGAAGAGCGCGATCACGACGTCGAAGCTCTGTTACATCTCGAACAAGGACAACCGCACCAATACGATCCCCATCTTCGATAAGAGGAATAATCAAAAGATCTAGGATGGCTCGACTATTGTCTAAATCTGTTCGTCGAAGATTCTTGCCGCTGAAGATTGCCGACCAAGTCTCATCAGTTGCCTCGCCGCCGCCGGAGGCAATAGCTTCAAGTACTCCGCCAAATATGTGATCTTCTAGCTCTACTTCCCAGCCGCCTCGACTTAGGGCAGAACGAGCATTTGGGCTCGCGTAAACAATCGAACCGTTTGGATCTAGTCGGATGAGTCCATCACCAACTCGTGGAGCTGATTCAGCGCGATAGATGCTGTTTTGGATTGGGAAAGTTCCTTCTGCAACCATTCGATAAATTTTGTGAGCTATTTCGCGATAGTTAATTTCAAGACGTGATGCCGAGCGCATCTGGACCGCATCACGGTGGCGAGAGATAACGGCAATTATGTGACCGTTGTACAAAACTGGAACCGTTTCCTCTTTTATGAGAAGTTCACCGACCTGCTCTGGCTCTGTATCTCTAACAATCTCACCTTGCGAGAGTGCTTGATCAAGCCGGGGGTTATCGCCCCAATTTAGTTCATCACCGATTACATCAAAGGCAAAAACTGTTGCCGCTGTTGTTGGGCGAATGTGAGCAACTGCAATATAGCCCTGGGGCCAACTTTGGTAATCCTTCCGCTTTGGTACCCACAAAATTAAATCTGCAAATGAAAGATCTGAAAGCAACTGCCATTCAGCTATAAGTTCAGAGAGTCGGTCCTTATCCTCAGGGCTGAGAGCGGTTTGAGCATATGCAGCTTCAATGCGTGGGGATGTCATCCACTCAACCTTTCCCGAGTAAATTATTAAACTTTATAGGAGTGAGGAAGCGATAGTACCAATCTCTTTCTTCTTACCCGAGGCGAGAAAGTTATCGAGAAACCCATCGCTTTGCAGACCCAATTTTCCTTGCCCAAGGATGAAACTTTGCTCCCCCACCGTGAGCTTTGTGAACGCCGCCTGTGCCTTGCGAAGTTCCCCTGACTGCCCTACAGATATGCAGATGTAAGTAACTGGGATCTTCTTAGTCAACGACGTAATTTCCTTTTTGAATTGGTCTAGCTGCATCAAGCTTTGTTTCGTTGACTGGCAGACATAGACAAGATGAGTGGAGGTTTCCAGGATGTGATTCAAGAGCAATGCAACCCATCGGCGATCATCAACAACTTCTCGAATGGGGGGAAGAACTCCCGCATCTACAATCAAGAGTTCCTTCTTATCTAGATCTGGCATCTGCGTGGGCTTCTCCAGTGGACTCAATGAAACGATTGAGAAATTATTAGCTGGCTCGTAGCTCTGAAGTGGAGTTGATCGAAAATCGATATCAACCAAAGTGACCTTTCTCATAGAACTCAAATAGTCGGCTATCGCGAGAGCAAATTTTGTCTTGCCTGGGGCGCCAGAGCTTCCTGTCACGAGTATCAAACTCTTTTGTTTTTCTTGAATTTCCGGAGAATTCTTCGATACCTGACTTATTGAAACGGTCGACTGAATCATTGGAAGCCGAAGTTGAGTTCGAATCTTCTGCATAATCTCGTGAGCACTCTTAGGTGTCTCATCAAGAGATATGAAACTTACGGTAGGGCTTCCAAACTTCAGTAGTGAATCTGAGGTAAAGCCAGAAATATCAGTCGTATAAACAACCACAGTTCGCAATTCGGTCGAGCGCGAACCCATAAAGTCGGTAAGCGAGATCCAATCGAAGGCCCTAAAGATGATGCTCCACCCTTGCGAGAATAGAAGCTGAGCCACATAATCTTCAAGGTCAGCTTCCCCTATCGCTGTAATAACTTGTATTTGCGGAATCTCAGAACGCATTCTTAATCACCACAATTCTTCCGCTTGCAATGGCATCCGTTATCGACAAAACCGCTTTGCTGTCGATGCGAAAAAGCACATTTATTGAGCCGCCCATATTTTGTGAATTTAAATCGATAGCAGAAATTGTCACTCTAGAAATTACTAGCGAGCTCTTTGCGTTTGGATCGTTTGAAGGAATGGAATACAGGTCAACCAGATCTCCCACTTTTGAACCGCTTGGCAAATCGCTCTTTGCAATTCCCACGGGGACTTCTTTGGAGAAAGTTCCTGGAGCAAGTTTTGTGATTGCACTTACAGGTATGAGTTCACCTTGACTTATTGCTTTTGTAAAATAGCTTCCGACTAGCAGGGCCTTACTCGAAAAATACTGTGGTGCCTGCTTTTTAAGAGAAACTCTTACAACTTCGAGATCACTTTCTTTAACTTTCTCGCCAGAAGAGAGCGAATATTTGGCGCTCCACATTGATACAGAGCTGTCGGCTTGTCCCGCAAGAGCTACGGCTGCGAGTAGAGAAATTAAAAGGATTCCAACGGCCAAGAATCGGCGCGAGTACCTCTGCATCAAAGTTTGAAGATCATTCATGGGAGATGGATAACCCAAATTCCCTCAAACCGAATTCTTCTATCCACACCCATTGCTAGATTTGTACAGATTGTTACTCCAATAAATCTCATCCTTTTGGCTGATGAGATTGGCGCGGACTGTCACAAAACTCCACCTATGAGCGAAGATACTGCGATTCGAAGAGTTATTGCACGACCTGTTTCTTTCCAAGATGGGAGTGAGTCAGTTCCAAGGGCTCATAACGGTTGGCATGAACCACTCCTCGATCTTTACTCCCGCCCAATTACCTTCCCACCAACCGTTCCCAAGATTCCAAAACTTTATCTTGTGCCTACGCCTGATTATTTAGAAGGCGAGGAACTCGATGTTGATTCTGGAAGAAAACCATCACCTCTTTCAGAACTTCCAGATCTTGAAGAATGGGTTGGAATATTTGTTGTCAGCGTTGTCGAGGCATATGGTGGAAAGAGGCCTGTTCAACAATTGGCAAAGTGGAGCCATCGAATTGTTTATGGCGGGCTTCTAAAAGACGCAGGTACTTGGAAACCGCTTCCGAAGATTCGAAAACTCTATATTTCCCAACCGCTAGACGGGATAGCAGAAGTGACCGCCACTTTGAAATTCGATCAAAGAGTACGGTCACTTGTAATGCGATTTGAAGGCGTCGATAAACGTTGGCTTTGTACCAAACTCGATTTGTTATAGATTCTTAAGCAGCACCATGGCAACGCTTGAATTTGCGGCCTGAACCACAAGGACAAGGTGCGTTTCGTGATGTTCCACCCGATTCAACTGCCGTTCCATCAACATCAGCTGCTGTGTAACGAAGTTGTTGTTCCTGCTTAGGAGGAGTTGCTAAACCCTTTGCCTCGATTTCATCGTTTTGCACGTTTACTTCAACGTGGAAAAGGAATCCAATCATTTCTTCGGCAATTGAATCCATCATCGCAGCAAATAAGTCGTAGCCCTCACGTTGATACTCAACAAGTGGATCTCTCTGCGCCATAGCACGCAGCCCGATTCCCTCTTGCAAATAATCCATTTCGTAAAGATGTTCACGCCACTTGCGATCGAGTACCTGAAGCAAGACTTTTCGCTCAAGTTCTCGCATAACTTCTGATCCGAGTGACTCTTCGCGAGCGGCATAGGCACCGCGTGCATCATCTATTACACGGTTCAAAATGAAATCATGATCTAACCCAGCCTTGCCGCTAACTTCAGCGACGAGTTGATCAAATGTGAATGAAATTGGGTAGAGAGCTTTTAGCGCCGTGTAAAGAGTGTCGAGGTCCCAATCTTCGGCATATCCTTCGCTAGTCGCACCTGTGACATAAGCACTGAGTGTCTCAACCATGAATTCCTGGACTTGATCTTTAATATCGCGACCTTCAAGAACTTCACGGCGTTCGCTGTACACAACTTCACGCTGGCGGTTCATGACATCGTCATACTTCAAAACATTTTTACGCATTTCAAAGTTAAGAGATTCAACCTGGGTTTGGGCAGACCTAATTGCGTTCGAGACCATTTTGGATTCGATTGGCATATCTTCAGGTAAACCTGCTGCGCTCAGGAATCGCTCTACAAGCCCTGAATTGAATCGACGCATCAAATCATCTTGCAGTGAAAGGTAAAAGCGAGATTCACCAGGATCGCCTTGGCGACCAGAACGACCACGAAGCTGATTATCGATACGGCGAGACTCATGACGTTCTGTTCCCAGAACGTACAAACCGCCAAGAGAAATCACTTCTTCATGTTGTTTCTTCACAGCTTCTTTTTGCTTTGCAAGTTCTGGAGCCCAAGATGATTCGTACTCAGTTGGGTTATCGACAGGGCTATAACCGCGACGCTGAATTTCGAAATCTGCCATAAATTCAGGGTTTCCACCGAGCATAATGTCGGTTCCGCGACCAGCCATATTTGTCGAAACAGTTACCGCGCCAAGCGTTCCTGCGCGTGCAATTATGGAAGCTTCGCGCTCGTGATGCTTCGCATTTAAAACTTCATGAGGAATACCGCGACGCTTGAGAAGTGCGGATAGCTCTTCTGATTTTTCTACGGAAACGGTACCAATCAATACTGGCTGACCCTTTTTGTGTCGTTCGGCAATATCATTTGCGACTGCTTCAAACTTGCCCAGCTCAGTTTTATAAATTAAATCAGCCTGATCGGCACGTTGGGATTCTTTATTTGTAGGAATTGGAATGACGCCCAGCTTATAAATCTGCATAAATTCAGCAGCTTCTGTCATGGCAGTTCCTGTCATGCCACCAAGCTTTTTGTATAGACGGAAGTAGTTCTGCAACGTAATTGTTGCAAGAGTTTGATTTTCGTCCTTAATTTCAATTCTTTCTTTTGCTTCAAGTGCCTGGTGTAGGCCTTCTGAGTAACGGCGACCTGAAAGAACGCGCCCCGTGTGCTCATCAACAATTAAAAGCTCGCCACTCATGACGACGTAATCTTTATCTTTCTTAAAAAGTTCTTTCGCACGTACTGAGTTATTGAGGAAGCCAATCATCGGAGTATTGACTGACTCGTATAAATTTTCTATTCCAAGCAGCTCTTCAACCTTTGTTACGCCTTCTTCGTGAATTCCGATTGTGCGCTTCTTTTCATCAATTTCATAATGAACATCGCGAGTTAATTTCTCGGCGATAATCGCGAATTCTTGATACCACTTTGTTGCCTTGTCAGCCGGACCGCTGATGATCAGTGGAGTACGGGCTTCATCAATCAAAATTGAGTCAACCTCATCGACGATTGCAAAATTGTGAACACGTTGTACGCAATCTTCCAAACTCCAAGCCATATTGTCTCGAAGGTAATCAAAACCAAATTCATTATTTGTTCCGTAAGTAATGTCAGCGGCATATTGTTCGCGGCGTTCAGCTGGAGACATGTTGGAAAGAATTACTCCAACTTTGAGACCTAGGAAACGGTGAATACGGCCCATCCACTCGCTATCGCGCTCTGCAAGATAATCATTTGTTGTAACAATGTGAACTCCGAGGCCGGTAAGCGCATTTAGGTATGCAGGCAAAGTGGAGACAAGGGTCTTTCCTTCACCAGTACGCATTTCGGCGATATTGCCCTTGTGTAGAGCTGCTCCACCCATAAGTTGAACGTCGTAATGACGCTGTCCAAGGGTGCGCTGTGCTGCTTCGCGAACAGTCGCAAATGCTTCTGGAAGTAAGTCATCCAACGCCTCGCCATTGGCGAGTCGGGCCCGGAAGCGCTCAGTCTGTCCCTTAAGTTCTTCATCGCTGAGGGCAGAAATCTTCGATTCGAAAGTATTTACTTCTGCTGCAATCTTCTCAAGAGCCTTAATGGCACGACCTTCGCCTGCGCGAAGAATCTTGTCTAGAACTGACACTGTTCCTCTTTCTTAAACTGGCCTACTAGTCGCATACGGACTAAAAGTAACGGACTCAAAGTTAGGTGCTAATCGTATTGGGTAAGTGATGGGTGGCTATACAGGCAGAAACCGCCCGATTAGGCGTTAAACCAGCTCCTCCAAGCACTCTTATGGCCTCAAGCATTGAGGCTCCTGTGGTCACCAGGTCGTCAATTAGAACAACCCGCTCGCCTGGGTAATTCCCGGCGATGAGCGAATAAGCGCCAGATAGATTGATGAACCTGGAGGCTGAATCAAGTCTGGTTTGATCCTTAATTTTTCGATTGACCTTCAAAATTTGGCCAACAACGCCGCCGGTCAGTTTTGCGACTTCCTTAGCGAGTAGCGCTGAATGGTCGTAGCCTCGACTTCGATTCGCTCTTGGACTCGAAGGGATTGGGACGATGAGGCTTGGCTCCTCGATATGAAGTGCAATTGCCCGAGCCAAGATCTTTCTAGCCCGCAGATCGTTATCTTCCTTGGCTCCAAGAATGATTTTCATATTTTGCGCGCAATAGTATGAGGAGGAAAAAAGTGGGATTCCATTAAAAGTATTCTTAATGACCGAAGTCCACTCGACAGTTTTCTCGCTAGGAAAAAGCAACTCTAATAATTCTCCCATTGGATGAGAGTGGCAAAATTAAATGTCGTCCGTATCCAATTCAAAGAGAGCTGTGGAGGGTGCATCATCCGGGATAACTGCAATTGGTTCTGAACTAATTGGAATACCTGGAGATTTGGGCAAGGTAAGAACAAAGTGTGCACCAAGGCTTGGTCGTCCCCATGCTTTCAATGTTCCCTCATGAAGTTGCGCATCTTCTAGAGCAATAGCTAGGCCCAGTCCCGTTCCACCGCGTAGGCGAGATCGAGAGGGATCTGCTCGCCAAAAACGGTCAAAGAGGCGTTCGCCTTCACGTTCACTAAATCCAATTCCGTAATCTCGTACTCCCACGCCGACTTCGTGATCTGACTGTGCAATACGAATTACTACTCCTCGGCCTTCGCTGTGATCAATTGCGTTTGAGATTAGGTTTCGAAGAATTCTCTCAATGCGTCGTGGATCGACGTGAGCTGTCACAGGAAATTGCGGTGCATCTATGCGAAGGTCGCCTGGAGCATGAAGCTGATCAGAAACTTGCCTTACCAAGTTCGTGATATCAACTTCGTGCATCTCTAAAATAGCGGCTCTTGCGTCGAATCGGCTCACTTCCAATAAATCCGTCAGAAGAGTTTCAAAGCGCTCAATCTGGGCAATGAGTAGCTCTGCGCTTCGGGCTGATGCAGGATCTAAATTATGGCGAGCATCGAAAAGCACTTGTGAAGCCATGCGAATAGTTGTGAGAGGCGTACGAAGTTCGTGCGAAACATCAGAGACGAAACGCTGTTGAAGTCTGGAGAGGTTCTCAAGCCTCGAAATCTGCTGTTGCAGAGAAAGAGCCATTTCATTGAAGGCAATTGCTAACCGGCCAAGTTCATCTTCTCCGCGCACCGCCAAACGTCGACCTAGGTCACCTGCCGTTAGCTCTTCGGCAATTTCAGCCGCTTCTCGCACTGGCAAGACGATGCGTCCTGTGACGTACCACGTGATGAGGGCAATGAGAAGAATCAAGACGGCGCCTGAAATCCACAACAACGCCTCAATCAACCCAATCAATTGCTGCTGTTGAGTAAGTGGAAAAAGATAATAGATTTCATACACGGCGTTGCTGGGAATTGTAATTGTCGACCCGACGACAATGCCTCGCACCTGAATGCCATTCAAATATTTAATCGTTAGGTATTTAGATTGAATATTTGGATGGTCTCTAACTTCTTGCCGAAATTTCGAATCAATAATTGAAAAATCTAGAAAGTTTGAGCTGCCTTGATACTGATTGGACTTTAGCGCCGTCTTTGGGGTTGGTAAAAGAATTACTTCACGTTGGATGACATTCGCATTTACATCTTCAACGTGGAAAATATTGTCAATTACCGTTTTAAGTTTTAGATCAGTCCTATATGTTGTGGCATCTAATTGACCTTGGGCATAGTTCGAGAGCGAATCAGCTTCGGAAACTGATGCACTCATTTTTTCACGGTAGACACCGCTGCTAATTTGATTTGATAACAAGCTTCCAACTACGAAGATGAGCAGAGTGGAAAGAGCTAATGTAATTCCTGAAGTTCGGACAAGAATTGATCTGCGCCAGCTACGAAGTAGCCTATTCATTTTTCAGATGTTCCTGCAGTCCCAGCTTTATATCCAACGCCGCGAACCGTAAGGATTAGCTCAGGATTATCAGCATCGCGCTCTATCTTCGAGCGAAGACGTTGAATGTGCACGTTTACAAGACGTGTGTCAGTTGCGTGCTGATATCCCCACACCTCACTTAGAAGCGCTTCGCGAGTAAATACTCGACCCGGTTCCTTTGCTAGAGCAACGAGCAGATCAAACTCCAAGCGAGTAAGCGGAATTGATTTTCCATCACGAGCAATTGTGTGTGCGACTTGATCTACGGCCAAGTCTCCAATTCGCAGCGAGGTGATTGGCTCTGAAACTGTTCTGCGAAGGCGAACTTTAAGACGAGCAACAAGTTCTGAAGGGTTGAAAGGCTTGACCATATAGTCATCAGCGCCGGCTTCAAGCCCAAGAACAACATCGTGGGTATCGCCTTTCGCAGTCAACATAACGATTGGAACCATGGATTCCTGGCGAATCAAACGGCACACTTCAATTCCATCGATTCCCGGAAGCATCACATCTAGTAGGACTAGATCTGGGACATTGGCGCGGAAAATATCCATGACGCTGTCGCCATTATTAACAAGGTCTACCTCAAAACCAGAACCATTGAGAACAATTCCCAACATCTCCGCTAAATCTTGGTCGTCGTCAACGACCATAATGAGTGGCATTAGGAGCCGTGTTCCCAAGAGTTTAGGTAAAGCTCCTGCGCAGGAGTCAGAACATCAATATCAACGCCCATGCTTGCGAGTTTCAATCGCGCAACTTCTTTATCAATTTCAGTAGGCACGTTATGTAGACCGGGAGCCAAATCCTTTGCAGCTTTCAATAGATATTCTGCTGTAAGCGCTTGATCTGAGAAAGACATGTCCATCACGGCAGCTGGGTGGCCTTCTGCTGCTCCAAGGTTAACTAAACGACCTTCTGCAATGAGAAGTAGACGGTTGCCATTTTCCATGACGTACTCATCTGTCTGATGACGAATTTTCGAATTCTTTTGCTTTGCATTTTGTTCTAACCAGGCGACATCGATTTCAATGTCAAAGTGGCCAGAGTTAGCCAAAATTGCTCCATCTTTCATAACCTTGAAATGTTCATCACGAAGAACATCGCGGTTACCGGTTACTGTAATAAAGACATCTCCGATTTTTGCAGCATCGAGTGCTGGAAGAACGCGGAAACCTTGCATCAACGCATCGAGTGCCTTTGTTGGATCAATTTCAAGAACAACGACATCCGCGCCCATTCCCTTTGCACGTTCAGCTACTCCTTTACCGCAATATCCAAAACCAGCAACAACGAAAACTTTACCGGCGATAAGTTGATTTGTTGCGCGGAAAATTGCATCGAGGGTGGATTGACCAGTACCAAAACGATTATCAAACATATGCTTTGTGTCAGTGTCATTAACAGCAATCATAGGAAACTTAAGCGCACCATCTTTAGACATCTGGCTAAGTCGAATTACGCCCGTAGTGGTCTCTTCGCAACCGCCCATAATTCCAGGAATTAATTCAGTTCTAGTTGTGTGAAGTGTGTTTACCAAATCGCAGCCATCGTCAAAAACGAAATCTGGCTTAATATCCAATGCAGAATTTAGATGTGAATAATATCCATCACGGTCAACGCCATTTCGTGCAAATACAGAAAGGCCATATTCATGGACAAGCGCTGCTGCGGTGTCATCTTGAGTTGAAAGTGGATTCGATGCGCACAAAGCAAGTTCTGCTCCACCAGCCTTCAGTGCCAACATGAGATTCGCTGTCTCTGTTGTTACGTGCATGCATGCTGCAATACGAATTCCAACGAAAGGTTTTTCTTTTTCGAAACGCTCTTTAATTTGTTGAAGAACAGGCATATTGCGACCTGCCCACTCAATACGCTTCTTGCCTTCGGCGGCTAGTGCGGGATTTGCAATGTCGTGTGAAACGGCTGCTTGTACAGACACGGGTGCTCCTAAAAAATATCCGAGGCTTCGGTTGATTATGCTGCCAAGTTTACCCGATGAGCTCGAGGACCTTTTCCCTGACAATCTTCAGCGTAGCCTCATTATTCGCCTCCACATTTAGGCGTAGGAGTGGCTCTGTGTTTGAAGGCCTGACGTTAAACCACCATTCGTCAGCGCTCACCGTGACTCCATCAAGTTCGTCAATTTCATAATCTTGTCTGAAAGATTCCCGAATCAAATTAAGTGACGCCTGTGCATCTGCAACTCGAGTATTAATTTCTCCACTCACAACATATCGATTATAAGGTTTGAGAAGTTCCGATAGAGACTTACTGCTTCCAGCAAGTTCTGCCAGCGCAAAGAGCGCAGCAAGCATCCCTGAATCTGCGCGCCAAAAATCAGAAAAATAGAAGTGTCCAGAATGTTCGCCGCCAAAGACAGCTCCGGTTTCCGCCATCATCGCTTTAATGTATGAGTGGCCAACACGCGAACGAATCGGCTTTCCGCCATTTTCGGTGATGACTTCAGGAACAGCCTTTGATGAGATTAAGTTGTAGATGACAGCTGATCCAGGCTTGCGCTTCAACTCTCGCACTGCAATAAGTGAGGTAAGAGTGGAAGGTGTGACTATCGCACCCGTTTCATCAATTAGGAAGCAACGATCTGCATCGCCATCAAATGCAAGACCAATATCGGCTTTGTGTTTTTTAACTGCCTTCTGTAAATCAGCTACGTTTGCAGGATCGATGGGATTCGCTTCGTGATTAGGAAAGGTTCCATCGAGTTCAAAGTACATTGGAATCATTTCAACATTTAGCTTTGCCATTACTGCAGGAGCTGTATGACCGGCCATGCCATTTCCGGCATCAATTACAACCTTCAATCTTCTCTCTGCCGAAGTAAGTTCGGCGCCGAAAATCGAAAGCAAGAAGTCAACATAATCTGTCAACATATCTTCTTCAGTTACTCTGCCCATCGCGCGAGTTGAAAGTGGAACACCTTCAACAATGAGATCGCGAATTCTGCGAAGTCCTGTTTCCTGTCCGATAGGACGCGCAGCACTCTTGCAGAGTTTGATTCCATTGTATTCCGCGGGATTATGGCTGGCAGTAAACATCGCCCCTGGCAGATTAAGTTTTCCTGAAGCAAAGTAAGCCATGTCCGTGGAAGCCAAACCAATGCGAATTGCATCAAATCCTTGAGAAGTCACTCCGTCTGCAAATGCTTGAGCAAGTAGAGGGGAGGACGGACGCATATCTTCGCCAATCACTACTGTCGCAGGTTCGCGCTCCTCCATCAGAAATTGTGCAAATGCCGCTCCAAGTGCAAATGTAAAGTCAGGTGTAATTTCTTCATCTACCAAGCCACGTACGTCGTAAGCCTTCATGATTGTGTCGAGAAATTCGCGTGTGAACATATTCCAAACTTACCGGTTTGCTAGTTCAATTCAAAGAAAAGAAAAATTAGTTAGAAGGAAGAGCTCGCAAATGTCCTCGGCGGCCTATTTCCTGTTGCGAAGCACTCTGAGCCACGCTTTCCTGGGTAGATGACTGAGCAACTTCTCTGACGGCATCTGCAATCGCCATCAAATCATCATCGCTCGGTCCAAAGTTTTCACCTTCAGGCTCGTGCTTAATCACGTTCCAACCATTGGGAACAGTGAGCGTCAAACTGTGCTGGAGGCATAGATCGTACGAGTGAGGCTCTGCAAAAGTTGCTAACGGTCCGAGTACTGCAGTCGAATCGGCATATACATAAGTAAGTGTCTTACTCGCAGCAGATCGGCAACTGGCACGCGAACAGGTGCGACCGGTCCTCTGAACACTTCTCATATTGAGAGGTTATCGCGTCGTGAGGTAAATATCGTGGATTTCAGCGCGAAAGACTTCGAACGTCGACCAATGGAAGTGAAGATTTTTCCAAACTTGCACCCGCAGAGAGTGGCAGATACCCAATCTTGGCGCCGGAAGTATTTCTAATTATTACTCCCCCGTAAACCGACTTTTTGGAAAGGTTTACAAAGGAAATTGTTTTAACGCCTGCGCGATCTGGATTCCAAAAGGCGATATCGCTCCCACTTATGCGAGCGCTGTAACCCTTTCCAGTGGAGCTTTTCCAGCTGACTTGAACCTTTATATCGGTGCCAGTGAAGACAAACTTAGGATTAAGCCCGGTGAAATTGAGTGAAACTGTCGTGAATGGCGATACCGCGGCCGACCAGGCAAAGTCATTACCCGCAAATTGGGTCAACGCCGAAGAAACAAGCGGTTGATCAGAATCAACACTAATCGACATAGGAGTCGAGGAGGTCAATGAGGTCAGAGGTAAGTCAAGAACCTTTCCGTGTGGAACAACCAATCCATCAAAACCAACTGGAGTGAAAGAACCGTCGCCTGAATTCAGCGTTAGTTTGATATTTGCATCGATGCTACCTGGAACTAGGAACCGAATACTTGACGCGATCTTGCCGCTAGAGGATTGAAGGATTACTGGGATTACCAAATGCTTTGAAGGAATTGCTTGCGAATTAACAAAATCTGATCCTAAGGACTTCAAACCCTTTTTTCGTGCATCAAAGAGGTAACTTGTTACACGACCTGTTCGGGTAACAACATGAAGTGCAACCGAATCATCTCCAGGCACAATTGCGTCTACCAAAATCGCTCGGTCAGAGTTTGCCGGAACAGCGACTGAAACTACAGGGAGCATCTGCTTCGAGGAATACGGCGTTATATCGACCAATGCGGGACTTAGGCCGCTATTCACAATATCTAATTGAGCTTTACTAGTGATTCCGCCAGATGACCCTACAAACCATTGGTCTGCATTTCCAGATTCGCAGATTACTGTTCCTAAACCGTTTGATGAACTATTTAGAGCAAAGGTTGTTCCCGGATTACTGTCCACGAGAAGTGCACTACCAACGATGTTTTCAGTACTACTTCTAGATCTGTAGAACGAAATTGATTTTTTTGCAACGTGGCGCACGGAAGTTCCATACTTTGGTAGAAACGCTGTCGTTGCACCATCGCCTAATTTCGCCGGACAAACCGTGGCAGGAAAATCAGTTTGCGTTGTGCGATCTTGTTGCGCAACTGGAGCTGCATATGAGATTGCGAACGCAATTAAAAGTATTGAACTAATGCCAAGAATTCTTACATCGAATTCATTGCGAGAATTTTTCCAAAGCGAACGTATTTTCATAGCTCTAGACCAACTCTTCTATCGGGACTTCGCGTCGGCGCCTACCAGCAGGCAGCGCCAAGACCGTGACAGCCAGAACAATGATGAGTTGAAGTGACAAGAGTGTGCGGTGAAGCGTCCCATCATGAAGAACTGTTACACGCCCTGCATGTGCAATCGTAAAGACTGGAAGTCCGTTTGCGGCATGCTGAAGAGGAACTCTTTGCCCGTCAAGAAGAAGGCGCCAATCTTGATCATACTTCTCAGCAATAACAACCATGCCACCTTGCGGCACATCCGCTTCTGCGCTGAAGTCTGTAGATGCAATCGTTTGGGTCGATTTGTCGTTGCCGATAAAGAGAACACGAGGTGAGGCTCCAACCACTTTCCATACAATTCCGTTAGCAGTTGATGACATGCGAGTGAAGCCCCCGCTTCCGTCAATAATTCTGATCAGGGAAGTATTGCTAAGTGTTTTTAAAAATATGTATTGAATCCCAAAATGCCCAAAAGTCTTTGCCGACTCAATTCCCGATCCGGTAACTAAATCATTCATCGCCAATACGATTTCACGAGGAGGGGCTACCGAAACATCCGCGCCACCGAGTTGCACGTCGGTTCCCCGCGATATTTCATACATTACTTGGCCATTGATTGTATTTATAACTATTGTTTTTGGTCTAGCAGGAGTATCTGCAAGAGCCGAAACGAATGCTGGAACAATTTGGCTTTGATTTGCCCGCACCAATGATTGTGCTCCGCCAGATATGGCCCAAATAGGAGTTCCTATCAACGAAAGTGCAGTTATTACAGAAATAAAACCAGTGACCAAGTGACGCTTTCCTAGAGGAATTTCTCGCAACTTTGGAATGAATTCTTCTGCATACAACAACACTCCTGGAACAAGTAGTGCCGTTGCTATAGCAATGATGGGCCCAGTCCAAATATTTGATGAACTTCCATGACCTTGCAATGTAAAAGAACTAAGCGCAATAGCCACTGCAATGACTGACGTAGCCATCAAACTCGATGTGCGCAATTTGTCGATCGTAAAGGCTGCTAATGCAAATAGCAGCACTGGGGATATGAGCCAGAGTGGAGGGGAACCTGCGCCTCCGGGATTTGCAAGAAACTCAGACCACCGACTTCCTGAAAGAACAGGAATCCCAGCTTCAAGAAAGAATTGAGTTGGGTGCAAAATCATCGAAGCTGACCAAGGCGCTGTTATGAGCCATGGCGTAACAAGAAGCGCAAAGCGGCGCTTTATAGGTTCTGCTTCTGGCGAGAAAAGAAGCTTTTGAATTCCTAGCTCTCGGTAATGATGGCGAAGTTCGTAAAGGTTGACCGTAAAACGTGCTCCTTGAAGAAATAACCAACCTAATAAAATCACGGGATTAAAAGCACAGAAAATTCCTATTAACAATGAAATTGCAAAAATACGTCGCCAACTTGCTCTCTCGTTATCGCGAGTAAATGGGGAAATAAAATAAAGAGACGGAGCAATCAAAATAATTGCAATTGTTCCAAGCCGTCCTTGATTTATAGATGCCCACAGCACTGGAGAAAACGCATAAATTCCTGCGCCAATCAGGGCGTATCTCTTTGACGAGCCAAGTCTTGTTAGGACTCTAAAAAATATGTAGAAGGCTAGAACAGGCGTAAAAGTAAAGAGAAGGGTTATGAAAAGTGGCAGATTAAAACCTGTCACCACACTCGCAAGCCCCAACAACGGAACCCAAGGTGGCGTAGTTGCAGCTGAGCCCATGCCAACTATGTGCCAAGACTGCGCGTATTGACCAAGCAAAGCAAGACCGCTTCGTGGAGCAATTGCAAGAGCTCCGCCAGACAACTCCCCGAGACGATTTCTCGCTGCAAGAATTGAAATGACGGTAATTCCAAAGAAGAGAATGAACTGTGGATTCTTACCAATAATTTTCCACAGTGGAACTTCTTTGACGACAACTAACTCCGGGTCGTCAAAGCTTTCAGTGATAACCCCAATATCTGAATACGAGTGAGCAATTCCAGAGCTGTCCTCGTATTCGCTCGGCCGAATTGCGCTCGAAATTGTGCTTGCTGCTCGCTCAATTGTCATTCGCAATTGTGAAGATCGAGGCGGAATAAATTTTCGAATGATTCGTGAGGACAACAAGCGCTTTTTCTTGCGATATCGACGTGCTTGGAAAATCTCTTTTGGGTTAACGAGCAGAAGTGCAACGGCTGCAATTTCATCGCCGGCATAACCTGGAAGCTTTGCGAGCAAATTAATTACGGCGCGCGTGATTCCCGAACTTAAGAGTTGAAGTGAAATCCAAGGCAAAGCCCAGAAAGATGAATTCACTAAAAGCACGTAAGCCGCATTGCGGCGATCCAACATGAGTGGGCGGTGCAGGAATGCTTCAGATACGTCGACAGCTCTCCGCTCGGAGGATGAAGCTTCCGCGTGATAGGCGATGGCATCTGGAACAGCGATGACAGAATGTCCGGCTACATGTGCGCGCCAACCTAAATCAACGTCATCGCGAAAGAGTGCCAAGTTTGTATCAAGCCCACCTAGTTCTTCATAAACACTTCTTCGAATTATTGAGGCCGCAGTGCTCACTGCTAGTACTTCACGAACCCCATCGTGTTGTCCTTGATCCTGCTCGCGACGTTCAAGTCCGGTCCATCGCGCACCGTTGGAAGCAATAGATACTCCAACCTCAAGCAAATGATCACGGTCATACCAACCTCGAAGTTTAGGACCGGCTATTGCAACTTGAGGGCGATCTTCAACTGCTGCAAGCAATCGCGCGAGCGCATCTTTGTCAGGCGCAACATCATCATGGATTAACCAAATCCATTCATTTTCATCAACAGCTGGAGTTAGTTCCAATGCATGTTCAACTGCATCGCCATAACCCATGTCGCGCTGTTCTACTAAGCAGGGAATACCAGAGGCCTTAATAAGTTTTACTGAGTTATCTAAAGATCCAGTATCGACGGCGACAATGCGCTCAACTTTTCGAGATTGAAAACCGATTGCGGCAATAACTTGAGGTAACCATCTTGCGCCATCGTGGGTGACGATGACTGCGGTTACAAAGAACTTATCTGCCATTCAACGAGCCTATAGAAAGAGCCGTCAAGGCTCCAGTTATTAAGCTGATCGGCGCTTTAAACGACGACGTTCACGCTCAGAAAGACCACCCCAAATACCAAAGCGCTCATCGTGTCCAAGAGCGTATTCAAGGCATTCTCCACGGACGTCGCAAGAAAGACAGACTCTCTTTGCCTCGCGGGTTGAGCCGCCTTTTTCAGGGAAGAATGCTTCTGGATCGGTTTGCGCACACAATGCGCGCTCCTGCCAAGAAAGTTCTACGCCACCATCTGATGCTGCTGGGAAGGTCGAAAAAGAGGTCGCAACTGAGGAAAGGTCGCTCTTGCGTTCTGTCATAAACAAACTCCTAGTTATGGCTAGATTGGCTTTCACGCTAGCGGCCCCGCAGGTTACCCCCGGGCTTCTTAAGGAGAATTACACGCGTGTAACCCCCTCCGCGTCAAGTCCAGATTGGTCTATTTTTCTAAAGAATTACACACGAATTTGGGACTTTGTCGCCAAATGTTCAGTCATTTATTTAGGGAAAATCCCAAGAATGCATTTTCTGCAAGAGTTGCAGCAGGGACCGAAAAACCAGGTGCCACAAAAGTATTGATTAATACTGCTTTTTCACCGATTACAGCACCTTCACCAATGATGCAGCGAGTAAGTGTCGACTGAGATCCGATTACTGCACTGTTATCGATAAAGCAACCTGAATCTTGAGTTGAGGGTTCCTCAAAAACAATATTTTTTCCATGTGCGAGCGAAAAATCACGTCGATAAACTCGTCCATCACGAAGTGCAGCGGTGAAGGCACTAGAAGTTGCAACACCAGAAATTAAATCACTCGTTGCTTTAAGGAGTGCGCCGGGATTTCCAATGTCAAGCCAATAATTGGAATCTACAAACCCAAAGACGCGACCACCGTTTTCCAAAAGTGTTGGGAAAGTTTCTCTTTCCACAGAAACTACTTTGTTCTCTGGAATTGAATCAATAATCTCTCGATTAAAAATGTAGCAACCTGCATTAATGACATTTGTAGGTGGATTTTCCATCTTTTCATTGAAAGATGAGATGCGATTTTCTTCATCAAATTCAACTACACCGAAGGCGCGAGCATCTGGAACTTGCGTAAGATAAAGAGTTACATCTGCTGAGTTATCGATATGGAATTCCATTTGATCTTCAAGGTTGTGGCTACTCAAGACATCGCCATTGAAGATTACTACCGGTCCTGTGCCAGTCAATTTCGATGCAGCATTTCGGATTGCGCCACCGGTACCTAGCGCACTTTCTTCCACAGCGTAAGAAATTTTCAATCCAAAATTTCTGCCATCGCCGAAATAGGGCTCGAATATTTCTGCCATAAAGCTCGTTGCTAAAACAATCTCTGTAATTCCAGCTTCGCGTGCCTTCACAATTTGATGCTCTGTAAAGGGAATTCCTGCCACTTTTAACATTGGCTTGGGAGTTGAATAGGTAAGAGGTTGCATGCGCGTGCCCATTCCTCCAACGAGGAGAATGGCGGAAGTAATTTGTTTAGACATGCGTGGAAGCAATTCTGATTGCGGCGTTTTTAATCTGTGCGTCGGTGGCAGTTAGCGCTACGCGAATATGTTGTGAACCTGCTTCACCATAAAAGCGTCCGGGAGTGGCTAGGACTCCGCGATCAGCAAGCCAAGTAATTGAATCCCAATCACTTTCTTTTCGGGTGCACCATATGTATAGCCCTGCATCTGTAAATTCAATTGAAAAACCGGCACTTTCAAGCGCTGGACGAAGTACATCCCGGCGTGCGGCATACCGTGCTGCTTGCTCTGCGACATGAACCTCATCTCCAAGTGCAACAGCCATTGCTCGTTGAACAGGTCCAGGAACCAACATTCCCGCATGCTTTCGAATCTCACGTATTTGGGAAATTAATTGAACATCTCCGACAATCAGACCCGCCCGATAACCAGCAAGATTACTTCTCTTAGAGAGGGATACAACTGACAAAAGGTTTTTGTTATCTCCGGCGGCGACGCTGAGAATTGAGATTGGCGCAGTTTTACCAGTCGAAGGAAAATTCAAATAGCACTCATCGGAAGCAAGGACAGCGCCGTTCTTTCGGCTGAAATCGATAGCTGCCTGAAGTTCTTCACGGGAATGAACTCGGCCTGTCGGATTCGATGGTGAATTAATCCAAGTTAAATCGGCCTTTTTCCACGTTGCTGGAGAAATTCCCACTGGAGTTGCTTGCGCTTGCGCAATCAGCGCGCCAACCAAATAGGTTGGATAGGCAATCTCTGGGTAATTCACGCTTTTTGATTTCAAGAAAGTCGGTAACCAAGCAACTAGTTCCTTTGAGCCAATTGTTGGAAGAACATCAAATTCGCCAGTTACGCCAAGAGCTCTTTGCGCCCAATTTCGCATAGCAATTCGCAAATCAGGAGATCCGACTGTGAGGGGGTATCCAGGAGAATTGGATGCGCGAATTAACTCTTCTTGAATAAATTCTGGCGTTGGGTCAACTGGCGTTCCAACTGAAAGATCAATTATTCCATCCGGGTGTAACCGAGCTTTTTCCCCAAAGGGGGCAAGGGTGTCCCACGGAAAATCTGGAAGTTTCAGTTGAATTCCTTAATTCGACTTGGGCGGAACTGCAACAACAATCGTGTGATCAGAATTTGTAACTCCAACTTTGCTTGCACCGCCAGGAGAACCAATTTCTACAAAGAACTCTGAGTTAGCGCCGCGGAATTCTTTCCATTGCGCAGGTACATCATCTTCATAGTAAATCGCTTCAACGGGACAGACTGGTTCGCATGCTCCGCAATCCACACACTCGTCGGGTTGGATATAAAGCATTCGATTACCCTCGTAAATGCAATCAACTGGACACTCTTCGATGCAGGACTTGTCCTTAACGTCGATGCAAGGCTCTGCGATTACGTAGGTCATGGCTTCTCCCAAATATTATGTGTAAGGCTCAAATTCTAAACTCATATTGGTCATTTTGAGGACACCTTTCAAGCATCATTCGTCACTGCCCAGTAAATAGGCTTAAATTCCTGTATGGAACTGCCCGGATTGGATGCAATTGGCTCAAAGGTCTCGGTGCGCCTATTTGCCGAAGACGGTGGGTTTCGAGACATCCTTGGCACTCTGGAAACCGAGACAAGTATTCGAAAGAAGTCAGGGGAACTGGCATCTTTTGATCCAAGTCGAGTCGCTTTATGGAAGCTCATCCCGTCAACCCAAACGGGGACTGGGCTACGCCTCTACAACACTCAATCAAGAGAAGTTGAGGAAATCTGCGCACGCGTAGGCAAGAGAGTCCACATTTACTGTTGCGGCCCGACGGTCTATCGAGACGCACATGTTGGAAATCTGAGGACATTTCTTCTTCCAGACCTTGTGGCCAGAATTCTCAAATTTGATGGTTGGCATCCATGCGTCGTGCAAAATATTACCGATGTCGGACACATGTCCGAAAACTTTGAAGACAAATTACTAGAAGAAGCAGCTATCGAAAAACGTAGTCCAATCGAAATCGCTAGAGATTATGAAGAGCGTTTTTTCAAGGACTTGACTCGCCTCAATATTGCACATGCTGATCATTCCCCTAGAGCAAGTGAATCTATTTCGCTCATGCAAGAGATGATTTTGACGTTAATCGAAAACGAGTTTGCATACGTCGGAGCGGACAACTCAGTTTATTTCTCTGCAGAAAAATTTGATTCTTATGGAGCCATAAGCGGGAATCGCCTTGATGCACTTAAGCCTGGGCATCGATATGACTACGTAGACGATGGCGAGAAGAGATTTCATGCCGATTGGGCGTTATGGAAAAGCGCCGGCGACCGAGATGAAATGGTGTGGGACTCACCATGGGGCAAAGGTTTTCCTGGCTGGCATATCGAATGTTCAACAATGTCGATGAAATACCTAGACCGCCGCGTTGATTTACATATCGGAGGAATCGATCTTCGCTTTCCGCACCACGAGAACGAGCGGGCGCAATCTAATTCAGTTGCACATCGAGAGGTTGTCTCCCACTGGCTTCATGGAGAACATCTCCTTTTTGAGGGCAAAAAGATGTCGAAAAGCTCTGGAAATGTTCTGCTTGTCTCCGATGTGATTGAGAAGGGATTTGACCCACTTTCTCTTCGACTCACCTTTTTAGAGAGTAAATACCGCAATCAATTAGATTTATCGTGGGATGCAATCCGAGCAGCGGACAAAACAATTAAAAGATGGAGGCTGAGAGTTTCCGAGTGGGGCACACCAGCCATCGGTGTTGATATCGAAGATTTCTTAGTTCTGATTAGAAATGATTTTGACTTTCCGCGTGCGCTAGTGAAATTACGTGCGCTAGAAAAAGATATATCCGTTGACGCTTCGATTAAGGTTGCAATTTTCTTAACGCTAGATCAAATATTGGGCTTAGGACTCGACTCCGCTAAATAAGTCAGTCTCTCGACCTTCGCTATCAAACGGCGCAGACTTTTCTCCCTTGACGAGTGTGTAGTACTCGTCTCCAAGAACTTCAACACCTAAGTTGTTAGATAAAGCGAAGAAGGGTCCATCCAAAGTTATTTGAGTCGGATGAGCCTTCATGGCTTCGATTTTATTTTTAGCAAATGTAGGGGCACTGATTCTTGTTGTTACAAAAGAGTCATCTTTCGCAAATGGAAGGTCATCTGCACTTTCAACGCCAAAGAAATCAGAGCCAATTTCTTTCATTTTCTCTATACCCATCTGGATGATGGATTTTGGCATTGTGTTCCAATAAATCTTTTGTATCTCCCATTGAGGTGCTGCCAATTCAGCAGCTCTCATAGCAACGCGGTGCGCCTGAATATGATCAGGATGTCCGTATCCACCAAATTCATCGTATGTCACCAATACTTGCGGCTTAATCTCCAAAATTATTTTTACTAATTCTTCTGCTGCTTCATCCACATTTGCCTGCCAAAAGACATCAGGGCGATTATTAGGTTCTTTTCCCATCATTCCGCTATCGCGATACTTCTTTGTGGGCGCTCCGAGGAATCGGTGGTCACTCACTCCAAGAGCGTTCATTGCGTTTGCCAATTCAGTTTCGCGGTGAACCCCTAACTCGTCATTTGCGTGGCTTGCTAGGTGAGATAGGTCTGGAACAAGGACTTCGCCCTCTTCGCCTCGAGTACACGTCACCAAGGTGACGCCTACGCCCGCGGCGGCGTACATGGCCATAGTTGCCCCGTTATTGATTGTTTCGTCATCTGGATGGGCATGAACAAGCAGCGCTCGGCGGGATGGGGTTGTCATGAGGCTATTTTGGTGGTTCTGCATACACAGGTGCAATTTCCTGCTTATGACCATACGATTCCCCTAATGACTACTGACTCAAAAAACCGTTTACCTCGCGATGAACGTCGAGCTCAACTGCTCAACGCCGCGCTAGAGGTCTTTACCCAAGCGGGGTATCACTCCGCCCCTATGGATGAGATTGCCGACCGAGCCAGCGTCAGCAAGCCGGTTTTATACCAACACTTTCCATCGAAGTTAGATCTGTACCTCGCAGTTTTAGACCTGCACATCGATTCACTTCTTTTTGACATTCAAAAGGCAGTTGCGTCAAAGACTGACAACGGTGACCGGGTAGCTGCAACGGTTGCTGCCTATTTTGATTTTATAAATCACGAAGGCGAAGCATTTCGACTTCTCTTTGAGAGCGATATGGCAATCGAGCCTAAGGTTCGTGAGCGTTTAACGCGCATGACGTATGACTGCGCAGCTGCTTTCTCAGCGGTCATCTCTCTTGAAACTGGGATGAGTAAAGAAGTTTCAATGATGCTTGCAACTGGTTTGATTGGAAATGTTCAATCAGCTGCCAGACATTGGCTAGAGCGGGATCAAAAGATTTCGCGCGAAGAAGCTGTTGTACTTGTTTCTGGGCAGATATGGCGCGGAATTTCTGGTTTTCCTCGTCACGATTAGCCACTAAACTTTCATTATGGCTACAAAGAAATCAGACTCTCAGAACACCGATGTTCGCATCGGAATTAGCGACTCTAATCATGAACTTCGAATCGAAACTGCTCTAAGTTCAGACCAAGTTCTTGCATTGGTTCAAGATGCTCTCAAGAACGAGTCGCCACTTGTGATCACCGATATCAAAAATCAGAGCACGGTAATTCCTGCGAAGAAGATTGCTTTCGTTGAACTTGGAGATTCACCAGATCGTCGAGTTGGGTTTACGGCTCTCTAAGCTTTTTTCACCACACGACGGGCAGATGCTTTGCTTTCTAGCGCTTCCCATTGATCTGGTTCGGTCGTATTTTCACCGAGCTCATTGAGCTTTCCATTTCCGTGGTAATCACTTGAGCCGGTTCGAAGAATCCCAAGGTCTTTTACAATTTGAGTGAGTAAAATCTTTTGATCAGCTGAATGATCGCGGTGAAATACTTCAATTCCATCTAAGCCAGCTTCAACATAAGAAGTGAAGCTCTCAACTGAAACCGTCCTGCCCCGAAGAGATGCCATTGGGTGTGCAATAACCGCGACTCCCCCTGCAGCCTTAATTAACTTAATTGCTCGCTCCGGCGTAGGTGAATAGTGGGCAACGTAATAGGGCGAATTATTGTGAAGCCACTTTTCGAAGATTTCATCCCTGCTCTTCGCAAGTCCTTTCGCAACCATGGCATCAGCTAAATGAGGTCTTCCCAGTGTCGCGCCCTCTGAAAGCTGAAATAAAACTTCCTCCATTGAAATATCAATACCCGCTTCATTCATTCGCGCGATGATTTTTCCCATGCGACCATGACGATTTTCACGAGTTTGCGCCAATACCTCTTGGAGCTCCAAATGCTCGGAGTCGAAAAGCAAACCGAGCATGTGAACACTTATTCCATCCTCAGTCTGACACGAAATTTCTGCGCCTAATGCGAGGTCAAGACCGGGACGAAGATGTTGGGCTGCTTCTCCCCACCCTGCGATGCTGTCGTGATCTGTTAGCGCAAGAACTTCTATTCCCGAGGCAAGAGCCTTATTTATAAGTTGCGCGGGTGTATCAGTCCCGTCGCTGATATTTGTGTGCGTATGTAAATCAATCATTTCTTTCCACCTACTACAAATATTGAACAACCTATCAAGATTCCAATAATCCCCACATACAACCCTCCAGAAGGAGATTGGTGCAACCAAATCCACGCAACAACGGCAGCGACCGGTACTTCAAAAAACACTATAAGAGAAACAACAACAGGCGATACGCGCTTCAAGACTAAATTGAAAAGTGTATGGCCCATGAATTGGGCACCGATTATGAGGAGGACAAGAAGAAACCACTCACCCTTTGAGAAGTGTATAAATTGTAGTTTTCCAAAAATAATAAAAGGAAGAAC
The DNA here is from genome assembly GCA_903898555.1 of uncultured Actinomycetes bacterium. Classification (GTDB taxonomy): domain Bacteria; phylum Actinomycetota; class Actinomycetes; order Nanopelagicales; family Nanopelagicaceae; genus PALSA-747. The sequence continues at coordinate 2,730 of CAIUFY010000064.1, read as the reverse complement.
CGTGGCACCGCAAGCGGCGTAACAAATAGTTGTGTAAGTCGAAGTTGCAAGTTCGCGTTGAACTTTCGAACCAATTCCCACATACGTTGCGGCAAGAGCAGCGCAAACCAAACCAAATAAATCCCCAACGAAAGCTCTCATAGAAAGCGCAAAGTCGACACCCGTAATAACGAAAACCGAACCAAATGCTACGAACATTCCTACAAGCGAAGTCGTTGAAATATGTTCACCTTTAAAACGAACATATGTGGCGGCGAATATTGGTTGGAGCGCGGCTAGCGCAGTACCGGCGGCGACTGATGTAAATCTCATTGCAAGAAAGAAGGCTAGGAAGTGAAAGGCTAGGAATACTCCAGCTAAGGCCGACTGGCCCACAAGCTTTCGCTTTTGGGGGTCTCTCCACTCTTTATTGCGAATCGCAAAAGGCGACATAACAAGAGCGCCAATGATGTTTCTCCAGAAAACTAATGTGGGGACTGGCATGGTGCTCTTTGCAATTAGCGGACCAGAAGTTCCAATCCCAATGATTCCTAATAATAAATAGGGAATATCACGGCCTTGAGGAAGCGCCGAGTGGTCCTGTTGTTTCATCAAGGATGAACTGTAAACCAGAGAAGCGCGACCACGCAGAGGGCTACTAGAGAGATGATGACACCGTAAACAAATCGCATCCGTTTTGTCGATGCATATTCGCCCATCAATCGAGTATCGCGCGAGATTCCGTACATAAAGAACAAAAGCGGCAACAGGAGGATCGCATTAAGAATCTGAGTAAGAACAAGAACTCGAATAAGCGGCACTCCAGGCAACAAGATCAGCCCAGCTGCGCAGAAAGTCATTGCGCCAAATGTCGCGTAGAAAAGCGGTGCATCTTTTGGACCATCATCTAAGGCGGCAGGCTGGCCAGTTAAATCGCCCACCGAGTAGGCAGTGGAGAGAGGAAGGATAGATGCGGCAAGGAGCGCTGCGCCCACAAGGCCGACTGCGAAGAGGGCTTTTGCGAGAGTTCCGGCAAGTGGTTCAAGTGCGCGAGCAGCTTGGGCCGCATCGGTGATATTTGTTTGGCCTTCTTTATTCAGGGTTGCTGCGCAGGTAACAATTACAAAGAATCCAATGATTCCTGTAAGAAGTGAGCCAGTCCAAACATCAACGCGCAACAGCTTTAAGTCGTCGCGAGTCAGGCGCTTATCTACTGCATACGATTGAATAAATGCCAGACCCCAGGGTGCAAGTGTTGTTCCAAGAGTCGCTGTAGCAATATAAATTGCATCGTGAGTAAATGGCATTGTTGGAACTACTACGCCGTGAAGAGCTTTACCCCAATTTGGATGCGACATAAAACCTGCAACAACATATGAAATAAATACCGCTGACAAAACAAAGAATACTTTCTCAACACGAGCGAAAGATCCTCGAAGAACCAGAAATGAAACGATGAGCGCTGCGGCTGGAACAGTGATAAAACGCGAATAACCAAATAGTTGCCCGGCAGCTGCAATACCCGCGAACTCTGCAGTCAAAGTTCCAAAGTTTGCGATCAAAAGTGCGACCGCACTCAAAGTTCCCGAGCGAGCACCGTATTTTTGACGAACAAGCCCAATCAAGCCTTGACGAGTAACAACACCAATTCGCGCACCTAAATCTTGGAAGAGAATCAACGCGATAGTTGAGATAACTAATACCCATAACATTTGATAGGCAAACTTCGCCCCAAGCTGGGAGTACGTCGTAATACCGGCAGGATCATCATCTGAGAGGCCGGCGATTACACCTGGCCCCATGACAGATAGAAGTGCTGCTAAACGAATTTTGCGTTGCGTTGTCATTGAAGCGCACCCGTACCTTTAGATAATCCATGTTGCTCTTCAGGTTTCAAGGCATCAACCAAGTCATCGGCGAGGATTCGCCCGACAGGTTTGCCCTTTTCATCAATAACAACAATTGATGCACCACGGTTGTTTGAGAATTCTTCAATCACTTCCTCGAGAGGAGAATCAATATTGACTGCCGTCGGATATGGAGGGCCAATAAGAGTGCTCAGCGCATCGCCGGGCTTTGCGGCGACCAGCTCAATTATTTGAATGTGGTCGATGAGCTTGCCTTTTGCATCAACCATCACAACGCCATCTGAAATATCTCTATCTCTGCTCTCAACGAGCAATTGCAACGCCTCACCCACAGTGTCGCCTTCGTGGGCAATCACCATGTGTGTTGTCATGATTCCACCGGCAAGAGTTTCGTCAAATGAAATGAGTTGTCGAAGTTGTTTTGCCATTTTTGCGTCCATGGCCTTCAAGATATCTTCTCTGTGCTCTTCATCCAGGTCACGGAGAACTTCTGCAGATTCATCCGGTTCCATCCGACTTAGAAGTTGGGCAGCGCGCTCTTCGGGCAAACCACGGAGAAGACCTTGCAGCTCTTCATCTTCCATTTCCTCAAGTGCATCAGCGGCGAGTTCTGGATCCAAGAGTTCAATAAGTGCACTTTGTTCTCGACCGGCGAGATCTTCGATGAGGTCAGCCAAGTCGGCGGGACGAAGTTGGGAAAGTGCTGTTTTTGATCCCGAAGTTTTTACCACTCCTGATGAATCAGCGAGTGAGGCAACTGTTGACCAATCCAAGACGTGTTGTGGAGTTGCTCTGCGGCCCAGACCTCCAGGAAAGATTCGGCGTAGGAATGTTACAAAAGAAATATCTACACCGACGACTCGAATCTCTTTATCTAGTGGAG
>CAIUFY010000063.1 GCA_903898555.1 uncultured Actinomycetes bacterium | reverse complement strand
TGGCCCTGAGAAACTGTTGATCCAGGGGCAGTTATTTGGAACTGTGAACCACCCTTAAATTCAATTCCGAGATGTAATCCTTGAATACCCAGTGAGACACCAGACACGATCACTACAAGTAGTGAAAGCGCATACCAACGACGACGATTGCCAATAATATTAAATGACTTTTCACCGCGATAAAGGCGGCCACCCATTCCAGCAAGACGTGACATTAGATGACTTCCTTTCCTGCAGCTATACCCAGGCTTTTTGATGAGAATCCAGAGAATCTATGTCCATGAGCGTAGAAAGATACTTTGGAAAGAATACTTACCAAAGGCTTTGTAAAGAAGAAGACGACAAACAAGTCAACAACAGTTGTAAGTCCGAGCGTGAATGCGAAACCGCGCACATCGCCTACCGCGAAGAAATAAAGAAGTACCGATGCAATCAAGGAGACTGAGTCAGCCACGATGATTGTGCGTCGCGCTCTCTGCCAGCCAGTTTGAACAGCAGTACGCAGCGTTCTTCCTTCTCGGACTTCATCTCGAAGTCTTTCAAAGTAAACAATGAATGAGTCGGCAGTAATACCAATTGAAACAATTGCGCCAGCGATACCAGCAAGAGAAAGAGTGAATCCAATCCACTTTCCAAGCAAGAGGAAGGAGAGATATGTGATTGCGCCCGCTACTAGAAGTGAGCCAACGCTGACAATTCCAAGACCTCGGTAATAAAGTACTGAGTAAAGAACAACGAGTAACAAGCCAATTCCACCAGCAAGTAGGCCTGCACGGAGTTGATCGGAGCCCAGCGTTGGAGAGACTTGCTGGACATCTCCGCGATCAAATGCCAATGGGAGCGCTCCATACTTAAGAACGTTAGCCAAGTTTGAGGCATCACTTTGTGTGAAACTACCTGTGATCTGGGCATTACCGGCTGTAATTGCTTGAATAATTCTTGGAGCTGTAATAACTAGTCCATCCAAAACAATTGCAACTTCATTTTGAGGAGCAGCAAGCTTTGTCACACTTGAAGTAAGTGATCCAAATTTTGTTGTTCCAGCGCCAGTAAAGTTCAAAAGGACTTGCCATCCCGCGCCACTTGCCTGATCAAGACCAGCAGATGCACCTTTCACATCTGTACCTACTACTTGAGCTGGAGCCAAAATATATTTAGTAGCACCATCACGGCTACAAGCAACGATTGCCTCATTAGGAAGATCCGTATTTCCGCCTTGACGATTGCTAGCTTGTGCACAGTCAAGCGCGCCATACTTATTGTTAAGAGCAGCAGTTACGCCTGCTGGAAAACTTGATGGGGCAGCTTTGGAACCTTTAGCCGCTGCCGTTGCAGTTGATGTATCACTTCCTGCGCCTTGCGCAAGAACTTGGCGAAAACGAAGTTCTGCTGTCTGTCCCACGAGGTTAACAATCGCTGTTCCTGTGTTTCCTGGTACTGAAATAACAATTTGCTGATTATTTCCAGAACCCTGCGCAGCCACTTGGCTCTCTGCAACACCCAGTGAGTTAACACGCTGGCGAATAATTGCAACTGCTTGGTTGATTGCTGCCGTTGACACGCTTCCACCCGCACTTACTCGGGGTTGCAAAGTCACACTTGTTCCACCACGAAGATCAAGACCTAACTTGACCTTATCGCCTTGAATAAATGCCAGTGCTGAAAAGGCAATCAAGATTACGAAAAGAATGGAAATCGTGCGCCCCGGCTTGGAAGAGGCCTTAACTGATTTAGAAATATTGGCAGACATAAGGCGTAAGTCTAGGCATCAAGGGCTGGCATGTCGAAAATGCCAAGTTCTGCTTGTGCAGATTGTGGGGCCTTTAACCCTAAATGAGTCCACCCTGCAGCAGTTGCGACTCGGCCACGTGGGGTTCGGGCCAATAAGCCCATGCGAACCAGAAATGGCTCTGCCAAACTCTCAATAGTTTCAACTTCTTCTCCAATAGCCATCGCAAG
>CAIUFY010000062.1 GCA_903898555.1 uncultured Actinomycetes bacterium | reverse complement strand
GAAAATAACAGTGAATATCATTCGAGAGACCGCAGGATTGCGCTAAGAACTTAGCTTTGAATACTGCGGTCTTTCGACCAAATTATCGCTTGAGTTGCAAGTAAGTTGTAACAAGTCCAATAACAAAAATTCCGATAGCTGCACCAGCATCTGCAATCTTGCTTTTTACGCGAGTATGGGCGGTTAAAGCACCAGCGAAGTAGAGAACGAGCGCGACTGTTGAAACTAATCCAAGTGTCTTGTTCCAGATTCCAGCGATGATTCCGAGTCCGCCAGCAATCTCAAGAAGTGCAAGAAGCGGAACCTGACTTACTTTCACACCAACTGCTGTCATGGCTGCCATTACATCGGGAACCTTCAAGAGCTTTGATATTGCTGAACCGATAGCTGCGAACGCAAGAAGGGCTCCAAAGATATCTAGTGCTATTTTCATTTATTTGATTTCTTTTCTGTTTATTGGATGGTTTTCTCAGGCTCGGAATCATAACAAAATGGCGTATCTCAGCCCTTAAGTAGCCATACCCCTTGAGTAGCACTCTTAGAATTGATTGAAATTGATGTCCCTCTAGCTTCTGGGCCATACAAAGTCTTCTCAACGGAGTAGCCGAAGCTGCTAAGGTCAATTTTCGTTGAAATTGCGCTTCGTGAAATTAATACAAGAAGAGATTCACTTTTTGATTCGCGAAGATAGACAACGAAATCATCTTCTACAACAATCCAGCGCATGCCGCCATCTGTCAGAGCGCTATGAGATTTGCGCAATTCAACTAATTTCTTTACCTCTGTCAGGAAATCGACATCCCAATGAGATTTGTCTTCCCAGTTGATTGTTCTCCTTGCATCTTCACCCCATGAACCCTCAAGACCAATCTCATCTCCAGCAAAAATGGAGGGGACTCCTGGATATGTCAGCATCATCGTCATTGCCGCGATGTGGGCTTTCTTATCTCCAAGAACAACAGTCCTAAAGCGAGCTGTGTCGTGAGAGTCCAGTAATAACATGCTTGCAGTCAAAGAGCGCCATGGGATGGAAGCGTTAAATTCTTGTATCGATGAAACAAGTTGAGCACCATTGATCTTTGGCATGGCAAATGGGAGACCTTGAAAACCACCTGTGATTTCAGGATTCCGATTTATCCAATTCCAAAAGGGGCGCATAAAGCCTTGGTAATTCATGGCTCCTTGCCAACCAAGCCCATTTAGATCACTTGCTTTGAAATCACCGTTTTCTGCTACGAGCCAGGTATCTGGATTCACTTCGCCCATTGCAGTTCGGATGCCTTTTGTAACCTCGTCGTGAAAGTCATCGCCACCCTGAACGCCTGTCATATTTCCGACATCGATCCTCCAACCGGCCATTCCATATTTTGGAGAAATCCATTTTCTAACAATCGAATTTTTTGCGCCATACATAGCTTGCCGAAGCGCTGTTGAACCATAATTTAATTTTGGTAACGACTCCAAGCCATACCAGCCGACGTAACCCCACTTGATCTTCTTATCCCAATAGAAAAATGATCTTTCTTTAGATTTAGGGTTTTGTTTTGCCTTCGCTAGCCAATCATGGCCAACTCCGCAGTGGTTAGAGGTTAGGTCTCCAAGGACTCTAATCTTTTTTGACTTCGCAACTTTGATGAGCGATGCAAAAGCTTTATCTCCACCCAGAATTGGATCTATGTGATCGAAACTCGTTGCGTCATACCGATGATTAGATCGTGATGGAAAAAGGGGAGTGAAATAGATGCCGTTAGCCCCAAGTTCTAAAACATGATCAAGGTGCTCTTGAACGCCCCAAAGATCTCCGCCGTATAGCTCTTTTCCGGTGTACTTGCTTCTTCCGCGAGGCAATTCATTCCAATCGCGTGGGTAAGCCCAATCTGGAGTAATCTCAACTTTTCCGGAACGCGCAAAGCGATCAGG
>CAIUFY010000061.1 GCA_903898555.1 uncultured Actinomycetes bacterium | reverse complement strand
TCTTTTCATTGCGCAGGCGATCAAAGAGATTTGTGAATGAATCAAAAGTTACATTCACTTCTTTGAAACCAGCACGACGAGATTTACCCATGTCGGCAAATGTTTCGACTTGGCGGCCAAGGTCAGCATCTGTATGCCACCACGAGGCAAGGTGAGTTGCCTTGAAGTCTTGTAAGCCGTGCTTTGTAACAAGCTTTGCCCAAACTTCATCAGCATCGCCCATCTTTGGATCAAGCGGAGTGATTTGAGCTGGGTATCCTGGATCTTCTAGGCCAAAGTAATCAGCAATGTGCTTCCACAATTGGCGCCAGCGGAATACATCACCATTAACAGTGTTGAAAGCTTGATTTTTTGCAGTTTCAGCAGTTGCTGACCAGACTGCATGACGCGCAAGAATACTGGCATCAGTTACATCAGTAACTCCATTGAACTGCTCTGTTGAGCCAGGGAATACAAACGGACGACCGGTTTCCTTACAAATGCTTGCGTAAATTGCGAGCGTGACACCCATATTCATGACATTGCCAAGTGCGTACCCAATCATTGTGTGTGGGCGATGCACCGACCAAGTGAAATTACGTTCAGCGGCATGCTTGAACAAAATATCTTCTTGGACGTAATAGAAATTTTCAATTGGAAGGCGCTCCTGTGTTTCGCGGAAAGGAGTATCCATTGGTGTTGATGCGTAAGCTTCGAAGGGTCCGAGGTAATGCTTAAGACCTGTAATCAAAACGGCATGTTCGAGAGATTTCGTCTGGCGCATCGCTGAAAGAGTGTTCTCGAGCATTGCACCATTTACAGCACAGTTTTCCGCCTCCGTATTTTGGCGAGACCATGTGCAGAAGAAAAGATGTGAAATTGGAAGACCTTCGATTGCCTTCTCAACGCTTTCTTGATCCAATACGTCGGCATATACGTGGTTCACGCCTGGGATTGTGATTCCTGGTTTACGAGAGAGACCGTGAACTTTCCAGCCATCTGCCAATAAGACCTGCGCAATGTTGTTACCTGCGATGCCGGTAACTCCTACGATGAGCGCTTCTTTAGCCATTTGAATCTCCCTGCCTAGCGACGTTGACATGACAATGATAGGCGAGATGTTAGGTGAGACTGCACGAAATGACAATAGAGTGCCAATATCGAGGAAAGTGTTCGTTGACACTTGACACTATCTTGGCTCGGTGTTTCACTTAAGTTGCTAATCAGATTGGAAATACACAGTCCTACGTCTCAAGGAAGCGGCCATGGGAAGACTTTCAGGTAAATCAGTCATTATTTCAGGAGCAGGTAGCGGTATCGGACGCGGATTCGCGCACGCGCTTGCAGCCGAAGGTGCCAAAGTTGGCGCCCTTGATCTAAATGTGAGCGCTGCACAAGCAGTTGTAGATTCCATTATTCAATCTGGTGGGGAGGCAATTGCTCTTCAAGCAAATGTCTCTCACCGCGCCGAGGTTCGTGCGGCTTTCGAAAAATTTGTTCAATGGGCGGGGAAGCTTGACGTTCTCTTTAACAACGCAGGTTTTAACAAGCCAATGCCATTCTTGGAAGTAACAGAAGAAAATTGGCATGCAATTATGGATGTTAATGGGCTTGGCGTGCTGATTGGAATTCAAGAAGGTGCGCGCCTCATGATTCCAAATAAGTCAGGAAAGATTATAAATACAGCTTCAATAGCTGGTCGTCAGGGATATCCATCATTTGCGCCATATTGTGCAAGTAAATTTGCAGTAAATGCGCTCACTCAGGCTGGGGCTAGGGAACTTGCCCAGCACAACATCACTGTAAATTCTTTCGCACCGGGCGTAGTTGCCACTCCACTTTGGGCGGGGCTTAATAAAGATTTGTATGCAATGGGAGAGGCAAAGACTCCCGACTCTGCGATGGATGAATTCGGAGCAGGAATTCTCAAAGGCCATGCGGCAGAACCAGAAGAATTGGCGGGGACAGCGGTCTTTCTCGCTAGCAAAGATTCAGACTATATGACCGGCCAAACAATAATGATCGATGGTGGGATGGTGCTCGTCTAATGAAAGCTCTTCAGTTTATGTCTCCAAATGTTATGGCAGTCAATAACATCGACATTCCTAGAATCGCAGAGGATGAAGTTCTTCTGGCGAGCCGTGCGGTAGGAATCTGTCACTCAGATATCGAGCTACTTGAGGGTCGCTACATCATTCCGTTCAAGTATCCAGTTATTCCTGGTCACGAATGGACCGGTGAAGTGATGGAGGTCGGTAAGAAAGTTACGACACTCAAAGCTGGAGATCGCGTCGTTGGCGAGTGCGTTATCGGTCAAGAGCACTTCGGTTTCAGTATCAGTGGTGCAATGGCTGACTACTTTGTAGCAAAAGCGGATTGGCTTCACAAGATTCCTGAAAATCTTTCGTACACTCAAGGTGCGCTAGTTGAGCCATTTAGTTGCGGTTATTACGCAACAGTTCGTGCAGACAATCTAGATGGCAGTGACACTGTTGTTGTGTTTGGAGCTGGCCCAATTGGACTTGGCGTTATTGCAGCAAGTGCTGCAAAACGTGCTCGTGTGATTGTTGTTGAACCTTCTGCTGCGCGTGCACAAGTTGCACTTAGCCTAGGTGCTGAAGAAATCGTCGACCCAACAAAGGGTTCTGTCGTTGATCAGGTTATGCAGTTGACCCAAGGTCAAGGTGCGTCTGTAGTTATT
>CAIUFY010000060.1 GCA_903898555.1 uncultured Actinomycetes bacterium | reverse complement strand
TGGCGGAAGCGCCAGACGCATCCGTCTTGCAAAAAAGCCACCGACCGTCATCATGCTCGCAGGTTTACAAGGAGCAGGTAAAACAACTCTTGCCGCAAAATTAGCTCTGTACTTAAAAAATCAAGGAAATACTCCTCTGCTCGTTGCTTCAGATTTACAAAGACCAAATGCGGTCACGCAACTTCAACAAGTGGGAGCAGGCGTCAACGTCCCAGTCTTCGCACCAGAGCCTGGAAACGGAGTTGGTGATCCAGTAGCCGTTGCAAAAGCTGGCGTGAAGTTTGCTGTTGAGAAGATGTACAACATTGTGATCGTTGATACTGCTGGCCGACTTGGTGTTGATCAAGAGTTGATGCAGGAAGCCATCCGAATACGCGATGCCGTAAATCCTGATGAAATTCTCTTTGTTGTCGATGCGATGATTGGGCAAGATGCTGTTCGAACAGCGCAGGCTTTTCTTGATGGCGTTGGATTTGATGGTGTCGTACTCACCAAACTCGACGGCGATGCTCGCGGCGGCGCTGCACTCTCCATTGTTGCTAAAACCGAACGTCCCATTATGTACGCCTCGACCGGCGAGAAAAGTGAAGACTTCGATCTCTTCTACCCAGACCGAATGGCTTCGCGAATTCTGGGATTGGGAGATATTCAAACTCTTGCTGAACAAGCAAAAGGGGCGATGGATTCTCAAACTACGGAAAAATTGGAAAAGAAGTTTGCAAGCGGAGAAGACTTCACGCTCGAAGATTTTCTTTCTCAGCTTGAAGCGATGAAAAAAATGGGCTCCATGTCCAAACTTCTTGGGATGTTGCCAGGGGCAAATTCTGGAGCGATGAAGAAACAATTAGAGAGCATCGATGACAATGAATTAATTCGGACCCAATCAATTGTGCAATCAATGACTCCTCTTGAGCGTCACGATCCAAAGGTCCTCAATGGCTCTCGCCGTGCCCGAATTGCGAAGGGGAGTGGGCGCCAAGTTTCTGAAGTAAATAACCTCGTTGATCGCTTCTCGCAGGCCCAAAAGATGATGAAACAGATGCGAAATGGCGGAGGGATGCCGGGGCTACCTAAGGGGATGCAGATGCCTCCGGGAATGGGTGGAATGGCTGGCATGGGTGGAATGGGTGGGATGGCGGCCCAGAGACCTGGCCAGACACCCCCAAAGAAGAAATCACGCTCCGGAAACCCAGCCAAGCGAGCTGCGCAGGAGTAGAAGCTGATTTGGGTCTGAGCCACCTTGCTGGCAGAATTACCCACCTGTACCGGGGCCCTCTACCCCTGGCACACCATCCAAATTTCAACCAATATGGATATCGATTGAATCGACGCTCCCACTGTCGAAACATGAAATACCGAATTTTTTAATAGGAGTAACGTGGCTGTAAAGATTAAGTTGATGCGTCTTGGAAAAATTCGCACACCGCATTACCGAATTGTTGTTGCTGATGCTCGCTCTGCTCGTAACTCAAAGCAGATTGAAGAAATTGGTCGATATTCACCAGTTGCAGAACCATCATTCATCCAAGTGAAGTCTGATCGCGTTCAGTACTGGCTCGGAGTTGGTGCACAACCAACCGAAGCTGTAGAGGCAATTTTGAAGATTACTGGTGATTGGCAGAAAGCTAAGGGTCTACCTGGCACAGAAGGCACACTTCGTGTCGCTGCTGAAAAGCCACACAAGCGCATTGCATACGAAGCTGCTGTCAAAGAAGCAATGGCTGAGCCTGCAGAAGGTGCAACCACTTTGAAGAAGAAGGCTGCTGAAAAGCTTGCCGCTAAAGCAGCACCTGCAGTGCAAGAAGAAGTTGCAGTGCCTGAGTCAGTTGTAGAAGCGGTTGCTGAAGAGACACCTGCTGTCGAAGAGACACCTGCTGTCGAAGAGACACCTGCTGTCGAAGCGAGCGCTGAATAACCATGATTGATGAGGCTCTCGAGCATCTCGTTAAGGGAATCGTCGACAACCCAGAGGAAGTCGTCATTACCGAAAAGACTCACCGTCGCGGAACAACTTTGGAAGTGCGTGTTCATCCAGAAGACATCGGCAAGGTGATCGGACGTAACGGTCGCACTGCTCGCGCACTTCGTACGGTTGTCAGTGCAATTGCTGGTCGCTCCGTACGCGTTGATCTCATCGAGGCTGACGAGGCTCGTTAATAGTGCTCCTAGTCGTGGGTCGCATAGGCCGCGCACACGGAGTTCTTGGCGAGGCTACAGTTGAAGTTCGAACAGATCTTCCTGAAGAGCGCTTCTATGTTGGTGCGGTTCTAACTACCGACCCAGCGCATTTTGGCCCTTTAACTATTGAGTCAGCACGCGGTCACAACGGCGTGCTGCTTCTCAAATTTACGCAAATAAAAGATCGTACGGCAATTGAAAAATTGCGTGACGTACTTCTAATGGCAGAAGTTGATGTCGAAGAAGAATTCGATAACGAAGATGATTTTCACGTCCAACAACTTTTAGGTTCGAAAGTAGTCACGGTTGAAGGTATCTCCGTCGGGACTTTAACGGATGTTATAAACCTTCCCGGACAAGATCTCTTAGCAGTTGCAACTCCTACTGGTGAAGTCTTAATTCCCTTTGTCTTGGAAATCGTTCCAACTGTAGATATTAAGAATAAAGTTATAACAATCAGCCCTCCCGAAGGCCTTCTTAATTTAGGATCAAAAGTTGAGGAAGAAGGAGGCCCAGATGCCTCGCTATGACCTCATCACAATCTTTCCTGACTATTTCTCCGCGCTAGATATTTCCCTCATTGGCAAAGCTCGTTCTGCTGGGCTGGTCGAAATATCTGTTCATGATCTTCGAGAACAGGCACAAGGTGTCCATAAAAGCGTAGATGACACTCCATATGGTGGCGGCGCTGGAATGGTGATGTCACCAGAGCCATGGGGGAAGGCGATTGACAAGCTTGCAACTTCGGATGAAATTCATGACCTCATTGTCTTGACGCCCGCTGGCAAAAAATTTGATCAAAATATGGCTACTAAATTTTCTCAACACGAACACTTGATTTTTGCTTGCGGAAGGTATGAAGGCATAGATCATCGCGTTACGGAGTTCTATAAATCTCAACCTAATTTTCGGGTTCACGAAGTATCCATTGGAGATTACGTTCTAAATGGGGGAGAAGTTGCGACACTTGTAATGCTCGAAGCAATCATTCGTTTAATCCCAGGTGTTATTGGGAATCCAGAATCTCTCGCCGAGGAATCGCATACTTTGATTGCCGATGGTGAATCTATTGTTGAATATCCTAATTACACAAAACCAGCGGTGTGGAGGGAACTCTGCGTTCCCGAGGTCCTTTTGTCGGGGAATCACGCGGCTATTAAGGCCTATCGAAGTGAAGAAGCTCTCAAAAGGACGAAAAACCGGGAATAATCCCGACACGCCGAGTGTTCATTAGGCAATGGGAGAAATACAAGGCACTATCCGCCTTGTTAAGTAACGCAATGTTGCGAATGAAGGACTAGAGAAATTAAAGGGGGGTGCTATGGCTACGGATTATGACACACCGAGAAAAACGGATGAAGAGCTACATGAGGAGTCATTAGAGGAACTCAAAGCACGTCGCGCTGACGCTCAATCAGGTCAGGTCGATGTTGATGAAGAAGAAGCGGCCGAAAGCCTTGAATTGCCAGGTGCAGATTTATCGGGCGAAGAATTAACAGTTCGCGTGGTTCCAAAGCAAGAAGATGAGTTCACATGTTCTCGTTGCTTCTTGGTTCACCACATTACGCAGTTGGCTAAGGGCGAAGGCGCCAAGGCTGTCTGCAAGGATTGCGATTAATTCTTTTTCATTAGGTATTTAATTATTTCATCAGCCTTATTTGTGCTTATTAACCAATAAGGCGTGTAATCCCGAGAGTCATTAATTTGGATTTTTATTCCATTTGGTACCCAGAAACGCAGATCTAAATAGGCATCCGGATTCGCATCTTGAGTTCTGATACGTGCCATAGCTTTGTTTTCTAAAGCGATCACTTCTCCGATGTACTTCAATTCGATTTTTGCCTTACCGATGTACAGCCATTCATTTTCGATCCGAATTTCAAGCGGAGTACTCGAAGCTAGATACAAAAGCCCGAGCAAGCACGCAAGAAAATCTATGGCCCCCGCACGAGTATCGAAGGCTGCCCAGATTGCAAGGGCTAAGGAGAAATTCATACTAAGGAGGAATACCCAAAGCCAGAAGGTCCAGCGGTCAACCCAGTGCGCCGCTACGAAATTCTGCTTCCCCTCATTCACACGAGCAACCTTACCTAATAAGTAATGGGTTAGAATCGAGAACGTGAACAGAGTTCCCGAGGGTACGACGCTTCCAGAGCGTCATCCGGCATCACCTAAACCTGGCGAAAAAATCCCTTCTCATTTTGGACATTGTTTTGGTTGTGGCGTACTTCATCCAACTGGATTACACCTTGTTGCGCATGCTGGCGAAGGTTTAGATCTCACGGCCGAATTCACGGTAACGCAAAATCATCAAGGAGCTCCAGGGCTTGCACATGGTGGATTACTTAGTTTGGCTTTCGATGAAGCGCACGGAAAACTTATGTGGTTGCTTCGCTCACCAGCTGTCACCGCACACCTAGAAACAGATTTCTTGGCACCTGTCCCAATTGGCAGTGTTCTTCACATCCGAGCCCACATCACTGGTCAAAAGGGTCGTAAGGTTTATACATATGCCGAAGGTCATCTAAACGCATTGGATGGGCCTATTGCTGTTAAGTCATCTTCACTTTTCGTCATTGTGCCGATGAAGCATTTCCTCGATAACGCGCCAAAAGAATATTTGGATGCCGTATCAAAAAATCCAGAACTCATGGCGTTCGTTGATCCCACTTTTGAAATCAATCCATGAGCGTTGACATACTGATTACGAGGCTTGATCCAAGCGTTCCTCTTCCTGCCTATGCAAAGCCAGGAGATGCTGGAGCTGATCTTTGTTCGCGCATAGATGCTGTTATCGAGCCAGGAGAGCGCGCGCTTATCCCAACTGGAATATCTATTGCACTGCCTAACGGATATGTCGCACTTGTACATCCTCGGTCGGGCTTAGCGATTAAGCATGGAATATCCATGGTGAACACGCCAGGAACGGTTGATGCGGCATTTCGCGGTGAGCTTCAGGTGATACTTATTAATCACGATCCTCGAGAAGCATTCACTATTAAAAAAGGTGATCGAATTGCACAGATGATCATTCAGAAGGTTGAACGCGCAGAATTTGTGGAAGTTTCATCTCTACCCGGAACTCATCGCAGCGATGGCGGATTCGGATCTACCGGGAAGTGAGCAAAAATGTCTGACATGCAAGCGCATCACCACGACCGAGCCAAAGTAATGGAGGCTTTTGGTGGTACCCGAGGTCTGATAGACAGCGGAGTTCCGTCAATTCTTTTTCTTCTTGCTTTTAACGCTACCCATAGCTTGAACACCGCAGTTATCGCCTCACTTTCCTTATCTGCAGTTTTATCAGTCATCCGACTCGTTACACGCGATACTTTGCAACACGCAATTTCTGGATTCGTAGGGATTGGAATTTGTGCTCTTCTTGCCCGCCACACAGGAAAAGCGCAAGATTTCTATCTCCCGGGTCTATGGACAAATGTTGGATATGGAATTGCCTACACAATTGCAAACCTTGCAGGGTGGCCTGTTCTTGGGTTAATGCTTGGGCCAATTCTTGGCGAAAATTTAGCGTGGCGAAAAGTCCCAGCTCGCAAGAAAGCCTATGTCCGCGCTGGATGGATTTGGGTAGGACTTTTTGTTTCGCGTCTGCTGGTGCAATATCCGCTTTATAAAGCAGATAACTTAACCGCTTTGGGAACCGCCCGACTCATTATGGGCTATCCGCTCTTTATATTGGCCGGCTGGCTGACATGGCAAGTACTGAAGAAAGTGCCAAGCGTAAAAGTTGAAGAAGTAAATTAATTATCGAGCAAGCACTCGCGTAGCTTGCCCTCAGATTCCGAAGTAGCAACGAAGAGAAGTTCATCTCCAGCAATCAAAGTCATATGAGGTTGTGGAGTAATAACATGGCCATCTCGGACAATTGACGCAAATGAAACATCATCTGGAAGTTGGATTTCCTCAACAGTTTTTCCGACGCAACGAGCGCTATCTGGAAGAGTTAGTTCCACAAGGTTTGCCTCACCTCGGCGAAGCGAAAAGAGTCTGACTACATCGCCAACGCTAACCGCTTCTTCAACAAGTGCGCTGATGATGCGAGGAGTAGAAACGGAAACATCTACGCCCCACGAAGAATCAAAAAGCCATTCATTCTTTGGATGATTAATACGGGCGACAACGCGTGGGACACCATATTCAGTCTTCGCCAGAAGGGATGCAACAAGATTTACCTTGTCATCACCAGTCGCTGCGACCAAAACATGGCAATTGGAAAGTTGGGCTTTATCCAAAGATGTAATTTCACAAGCATCAGCCAGTAGCCATTCGGCAGCTGGAACGCTCTCCATTTTAAGCGCCTTTGGGTCACGGTCTATAAGCAGAACGTGGTGGCCATTTTCTAAAAGTTCGCGAGCAATAGAACGCCCAACGTTTCCAGCTCCAGCGATAGCAACTCTCATTATTTACCTATCTCATCTGGTGACTTAGAAAGAATTTCATCGGTGCGAGCGCGATCTTTCTCGGCAACCATCACGTGAATCAAATCGCCTTCTTGAATAACCGTGTGCTCAGTTGGAATCAAACCCTCACCAATTCGAGTGATAAAAGCAACTCTTGCTGGAGTCACTTGATCAATTAGAGAGGCTGGTTCGCCATACCAATCGTTGTGTAGTACAACTTCACAAAGTTCAACTGTTGCCGTTTGATCTCTCCACTCAGAGCGTGATCCGTCCGGAGCAAGTTTTCGCAAAATCTGATCGGTAGCCCACAAAACCGTGGCGACCGTAGGAATTCCAAGACGTTGATAAATTTCAGCGCGGCCTGGATCGTAAATTCGCGCTACGACATTCTTAACGCCGTAACTTTCGCGAGCAACGCGAGCTGCCAGAATATTTGAATTGTCACCATTAGACACCGCAGCAAACGCTTCAGCCGATTCAATGCCAGCTTCCAGGAGGGTATCGCGGTCAAAACCAACACCAGCGATTGTCCGTCCTTTGAAATCTGGGCCAAGGCGGCGGAATGCTTCGCGGTTTTGGTCGATAACGGAAACTGAGTGACCTAAATTTTCAAGCTCAATAGCCAGCGCCGAACCGACGCGACCACAACCCATGATGACTACGTGCACAGGGAGACCTTACACGCTTTAGGCTCTGCCCTGTGGATACAAGCGAAGCAAAGTTAGTCGTTGGCGACCGGGTTACTGTCGAAATTGGCGGAGTTGCCCATGGGGGACATTTCATTGCCCGCCATAACGGGCAAGTAATTTTTGTTCGCTACGGAATCACCGGCGAGAAAGCCCTGATTGAAATTACCGGTACTAGTTCAAAAGTAGTTCGAGCCGATGTCGTTGAAATCCTTGAGCCTTCTCCCGCCCGCGTCGAGCCACCATGTAAATATGCTCACCCAGGTGGATGTGGTGGTTGCGATTTCCAATATATTGATCTTGCATTTCAACGGGAACTTAAGCGCCGCGTGGTCGTCGAGCAGTTTCTTCGCCTTGGTGGTCTGGAAGTTGATTTAGATGTGAAGGGTGTTGAGCCGCTAGATGGTTTGCATTGGCGCACTCGGATGGATTTTGCAGTTTCAAAGAGTGGGCGAATCGGCTTATACGGAAGTCGCAGCAATGAAGTGATTGAAATTGATGATTGCCTGATTGCGGTTGAGAATATGAAAGTTTCAGAAGTAGCAACAAGAAAATGGAACGGTTCAGAACGCCTCGAGATTGCATCATCTAGTACAAACCAATTGAATATATCTCGCGCTGGAAGAAGCATCTCAGGACCCACAGAATTAAAGGAAGAAGTAAACGGATTAAGTTATAAAGTATCTGCGCAATCCTTTTGGCAGAGTCACAAGAAAGCTCCTTCTACGCTCGTCAACGAGGCGATGGGATTACTCGGATTGCAAGATGGCGATGTCGTTTGTGACCTGTATGGCGGTGCTGGATTATTTGCAGCCGCGATGTCCAAGCGAGTTGGCGCATCAGGAAAAGTGCACCTAATCGAATTGGACCGGCACGCAACAGCTGATGCTAAGAAAGGTTTCGCACTCACAAAGAACGTCGAAATCCACATCGGAAAAGTGGAAATTGAAATTCGTAAAGTAGCTAAAGCCGATGTTCTGCTTCTTGATCCACCTCGAACTGGTGCAGGAAAGGAGGTCGTAGAACAAATGCTCAGAATCGCGCCCAGAACCATCGTTTACGTATCCTGCGACCCAGCATCCCTGGCCAGGGATGCGAAATACCTCACAGAGGGCGGGTACGCCATCAGCCACCTCGTGGGATATGACCTATTTCCTATGACATCACACGTCGAATGTGTCGTGCAATTTACAAGGGATTGAGGCAAAAGACTAAGATTCGGGCATGAGTAAGAATTCCTTTAACGCAAAGTCCAATATCGAAGTACACGGCAAGAATTACGAAATCTTCGACATAACCGGAATTGAAGGGTCGAGAGACCTGCCCTTTAGCTTAAAAGTTCTACTCGAAAATTTATTGCGAACCGAAGACGGGGCAAATATCACCTCGGCTCAGATTCAGGCGCTTGCACAATGGAATCCTTCAGTTGAACCGGATACAGAAATTCAGTTCACTCCTGCTCGAGTGATCATGCAGGACTTCACAGGAGTTCCTTGCGTGGTGGATCTAGCAACCATGCGTGAAGCGATTGCGGATCTTGGGGGAGACCCAACAAAAGTTAATCCATTGGCCCCGGCTGAACTTGTTATTGATCACTCGGTTATTGCAGATGTATTTGGTACAAAAACCTCGTTTGAAGAAAATACAGATATTGAGTACCAACGAAACCGTGAACGCTATCGCTTCTTGCGTTGGGGACAGACCGCATTTGATGAATTCAAAGTAGTTCCACCAGGAACTGGAATTGTTCACCAAGTAAATATTGAATATCTGGCCCGCGTAGTAATGACTCGTACTGTTGATGGCGTTCTACGTGCATACCCCGACACAGTTGTTGGAACTGATTCTCATACAACGATGGTTAATGGACTTGGCGTTCTTGGATGGGGAGTTGGCGGAATTGAAGCCGAGGCCGCCCTTCTTGGCCAACCAGTATCGATGTTGATTCCACGAGTTGTTGGATTTAAGTTAAAGGGATCTC
>CAIUFY010000059.1 GCA_903898555.1 uncultured Actinomycetes bacterium | reverse complement strand
AGAAACAGATATTCCTTGCACATCGACATGATCTTTTCGATCAAACCCAAGCATGTGAATAGTCTTTAGTGTCGTGATGAATTGCGCGCCAAGTCCATACTTAAAATTAACTTTCTTTGCATCCACTTTTTGTGGGATGAGAATTACCTCTTCGTGCTCGACGTTAACGCATTCAACTGGTCCAATACCTTCAGGGAAATCAAAAACTTCAAGTTCGCTAAATGGTTCAGTTGTGTACCAACCACGACCATCTTCCCAAACGATAGGTGGATTTAGACACTCCTCAATTGTTGTCCAAATTGAAAATGACGGAGCAAATTCATAACCCTCCACCGTGAGATTTGATCCATCCAGAATCATGACTGAATCGAGTCTCGAGAAAAGATGGTCAGATGCGTAACGAGCGAATACATCACTCATGCCAGGCTCGATACCCATGCCGACAAGAGCAAAAATATCGCGTTCTTTCCAATTCCAATCGCGAGCAAATTGCTCGTCGCCTAGCTTTACGCCAGTCTCTGAGTTTGGATAGTGAGCATGCGGACGCGAAAGCGACATCGCCATATCCATGTAATTAGTGCTCTCAATTTCGCAGGCAAGAAAGATTGGCATAACAAATCGAGGATCGACGGCGTTAATGACAATGTCTGGCTTCACTTTGCGAATGAGGTCACGAAGGTCTTCTAACTCGGCAGCGTTTACCTCCGCAGCGGAGAAGCGCGGATCTTTAAGCCGTGTAACGGCGCCTTCAGCGCGCGCCAGTTCGCGGTCTGCAACGACCATTGATGTGATGAATTTCTTGCGGGATGCGATATTGGCGATAGCTCTGCCAACTCCACCCGCGCCGATAACTAGCGCTTTCATTGTTGGCCCCTCATGAGGAAATAACTTCGCTTTCTGTAGATTTGCAGTCTAGCCTCGCCGATTAGACCTGACAAGGAAGTTTTACTTCGTATTCACAGGAAATTCTCGCCATTCACGGGGGTAATCTCCATAGCGGAACCAAAGCCCTGCTTTAGACTTCCATCCATAATCTCTGGAGGTTCACGTGCTAAATAAGCTCACAAAGAAAATTGCCCCTATCGGTCTCATGGCCGTAGTCCTTATCGCTGGAGTGGCATCGCCAGTTCACGCTGCCGTTGTTAAGCAAGGCGCCGCATGCGCTAAGTCTGGCGCGAAGGCAAAGGCAGGCAAGAATTCATATGTTTGCCAGAAGAACCCAACCACAACAAGCGCAAAACTTGTTTGGATTACAACCGATTGCACAACTGCGGCAAAGACTTACACCGCTACGAAAAAAGATAGTGATAACTTTTCTGCTGAACAAGCAGCCGCAATCGTAAAGATGACGGCAAGCGTTGCTTCATGGAAGAACGTTGTTGTTCTTCTCGATCAAAAGAAAGCTGCTCTAGAAACTAATCTCTACCCACTTTGGACTGATCCCACAACAAAGCAAATGGTTAAAGCCATAGGTATTACCTCTGCTATTGCACAGCTGACAACAAAGGTTGCTGACATCACGGCAAAGCGCGATAACGCCGTAAAGCAAGCTGCATCGACAACAGTTTCAGCCACAGATAAGGCCAACTGGACAAAAGCAGCTACTGGTTATGCAACTAGCGTGACAACTTACCAACGCAATTTAGACAATCTTATAAAGATTGGCCCAAAGATCGATACAGATCGCGCACGTGCAGCTTCTCAAATTATCACGATGCAAACACAGCTCGATGCGAGCAGCACGGCTCAAGCTGAACTTGTAAGCCAAGTTACGGCTGGAGCTAAAGCTGCTTTGAACTACAGAAATGTGGCTTGCAAAGCTGGAATTTAAACCTTACGGTTTAAAACGAATTAACCGATAGTTACAGTTTTCGCGGTCGCTGTGACCGGGTACGTAAAAAGTGCCTGGTTCGCAGGGCCGCGAACTACTTTTCCGGCCGTACTGAAAGTTGAACCGTGTGCTGGGCAAACCCAAGTTGATCCTTGTTGTACAACTGTGACACCTTGGTGAGTGCAAGATAGATTCATTGCAGTAAATCCTTTTAGGGCCGCACTTGTTCGAACAATTGCCACCGATGTTCCATTAGAAAGATCTATGGTGACAGCGCCACCAACTTTTCCAAGAGCTTTGTTTTTAGCTAGATCTATTTGCAATTTCTTACCGACTTGCTTTATTCCGACGGCAGGCACAGAGGCGCTTGCGATATCCGCAGAAACTCCAAGGGCGATAGCTACTGCTCCGCAAAGAACGGCGCGGCGACCGATGTGAGCACTCTTTACGCCTTCTAGATCCAATTCGCTCATCCCAGATATCTCCCTCTAACTCTCATTTGCTAATACTTTTATTCCATGAACCCCAGTGGTTTCTCTAGGGCCAGGGCAGGAACTTACCGTTTTCTACGTTTCGGCGCAGTCCTGGCCGTGCTCGCTCAACTGGGAATTCGCTTTGTATTTCCAACCCCAGCCCCATTGCCTGACCTAATACTCTTTAATGGAGCAGTCTTCTTAGCCGCTGGCGCAGCGTATTTCTCCCCCTTATTCAACGATAGATGGGCAGCTTCAGGAATTTCTGGAGCGCTCGCAATTTGGGCGCTTGGCTCAACGATTTCTACAGCGCAGTCTTTCTACTCATCTTCTTTTCATGTGTGGCGAGGGTTCTCAGACATCTCATATTCACTTTTTTACCCACTCGCTCTCATGGGAATTCTGCGAACGCTTTCATCACGAAAGAAAATTCGCGCAACCGAACTCCTAGATATGGCAATTATCAGTCTAGGTGCGACGAGCGTTCTCGCTTCGATATTACTGAAGCCTGCGATGATCCGTTTAGATGGATCGGCTGCAGCAGTTTTCCTGGCCATTCTCTATCCCATTGGCGACATCATTTTGCTCGTGATTGTTTTGCTCGCAATCTGGATGCATAAGCCTTCACTTCGAACATATCTTCTACTTCTCGGCGTAACACTGTTTGCTGCAACAGATCTATATTTTATTTGGAAATCAGCAACAACCGGTTATTCCTTTGCCTCATTGGTTGATGATGGTTGGGTTGTTGGGCTAATTCTCATATCAGAGTCACTATGGCATCCCGGAGGAGAGCGGGAATTAAATACGCGCGTTATTCCAATTGCGACTTTGGTATCACTTCTAATTAGTAGCGGATTGTTGGCCCTTGCCGTTCTTCGCCCTTCGGAACTTCCCACATTTATTTTAATTCCAGCCTTTGCGACTCTCTCACTCTCATTCATTCGAATGTCCGTTGCCCTCAGGGAAGCTCGGGAAATTAAAGATGAGCGAGCTTTAGCTCGCACAGATGAACTCACTGGACTTCCCAATCGACGTCGATTCATTACTGCCCTGGATGAACTCAAAAACACAAGTGCAATACTCTTACTTCTTGATTTAGATGGATTTAAGAAAGTTAATGACACCTTAGGCCACGACGCTGGTGACGAATTGCTTCGACAGATTTCACTCCGCTTTTCACGACAAATCCCGAAAGGCGATTTGTTAGCTCGACTGGGCGGAGATGAATTTGGTGCCATCATTTACGGAGATACGCGTCACGGAATAGAAGTTGCCAATTCCTTGCGGGCCTCTCTTGCTTACCCCGCCGAGATTGGAAACCACTCAGTAACGGTCGGTGTCAGTATCGGTGCAATCCCAAATGACAACAAACCCGAACTCATGAGGCGAGCCGACGAAGCAATGTATGAAGCAAAACGCTCTGGGTCAGGCGTTAATCTTTTTGAACTTTAATCTCCTGCAAGCGAGCCAATGACTCCAACCGCTCTGTTGCATGGTTCACAATTTGTTCAGGGTAGTCATGGATATATCCATCCAAAACAGTCCAGGGTTCGTGAATCTCGCTTGCTCCAAGATGCGCGAGTTCAGGAACGTATTTGCGAATGTAATCGCCTTCGGGATCAAAACGTTTTCCTTGTTCAATCGGATTAAATATTCGGTAATACGGGGATGCGTCAGTTCCACAGCCTGCAGTCCACTGCCAACCATGGACATTTGATGCTAAATCAAAATCAATGAGATGTTCTCGAAAGTATTTCTCTCCGAGCTGCCATTCCAAATGAAGGTCTTTCACGAGAAAGGATGCGACAACCATGCGAGTGCGGTTATGCATCCATCCTTCCTTTAGGAGCTGGCGCATAGCAGCGTCTACAAACGGATAACCTGTCTTACCCTCACACCACGCTTTGTATTGAGCTCCAGGCTTTTCGTATCGCATCTGCGCAAATTGCGGCGCATAATATTCCCGCTCTGTTCGCGGATTGTTAAATAGAACATCGGCATAAAATTCTCGCCAGGCTATTTCCTTACGGAATACATCGTGCGCTGTGCTGTTACCAAGCGACGCTAGAAGTGTTCGTGGATGAATCTCTCCCCACTTGAGGTGAGCGCTCATCTTGCTTGTGCCATCCACTCCAGCCATATTGCGACTCTCGTCATAATTGTTGAGGAGATTCTTTTTGAAATATTCAAAACGTTTTATTGCCGCGCTTTCTCCGGCGGGAGTTAGCTCTGTTCCTTCGGGAAGAGCCCAATCGGGAAATTGACGTTCGGACTTACCCGGTTTAATCATTGGAATCTCGGAAGGTTTTCCTGCCGGTTTTCTCCAACCAATCTCTTTCCAAGCGCGGTAGAAAGGCGTGTAAACCTTGTAAGGAGTTCCATCACTTGGCTTACGGACTCGTCCTGGGGAAACTGCATACGGACTCCCCGTTCGTACAAGTGAGATTCCAGATGCTTCAACTCGCGCATCTCGTTCAACGCCATAACGTTCAAACTCTTCGGAAATATGAACGGAGGTAGCGGAGTATTTTTTCGCAATATCTTTCAGGACATCTACCTGATCGCCAACGAGGACATGCAAATTATTTTCTAGTGACTCATCCAACGCACGCAAGGATTGCCCCAAATATGCCAAGCGTTTAGAACCGGCTCCACCAATCAAGGCTGGATCTAAAATGAATATTGGGATTACAGATCCGCCGTTTAATTTCGCTTCTTCGATTGAAGCCAGCAACGCTGGATTATCGGCAATTCTCAAATCTCGCCTAAACCACATGACAGTATTTGTGGTGCCCTTTTCAACCATGCTTTATCCTCTCATCATGACGTCAGATATCAACAAAGTTAAGCAATTCCAGGTTCGAGGCGTTCCCGGCAATGTCACTCGGGCTGATTTTGATGGACGGCTTGTCGATTTCTGGGGTCCGGCGAACCCAACTCATGTATTAGTGACTCATGATGGTCAGAATATTTTCGACAAAAATACTGCAACTCGGCGCCGAACATGGCAGCTTGCTCAAGAGTGCCTTCGAATCTCCGAGGAATTAGGTCAAACTCCACCGTTGATCATCTCTGTGTTTCATTCAAGTTCAAAATCTGACTCAGTTGGACGATATAAAGATCTGACACCGCAAAAGCCATTTGTTGATGGAATTAAAGTCCTTGTAAACCCTCCACTTATTGCGGTTGATGAGATTCGATCAGATAAGTATCTGGATCAAATCAACGAACTTATTCTCCCAACAATCACTAGTTTCTTTGAGGTGGATTCAACTCCGGATAAAACAGCGATGCTTGGTTCAAGCATGGGCGGGCTTGCAACAATTTATGGAGTTGGCAAACGGCCTGACATATATGGCACAGCGCTAGCTTTTAGCCCTCATTGGGTAATTGCCGATAATTCATTTGTTGATGCTCTTATCGATGGATTGCCAAAACCTGGTTCACATAAATTATGGATGAGCCGCGGAACAAAAGGACTTGATGCGACGTATGAAGCTCACCAGAAATATGCTGATCTTCGAGCGCTAGAAAACGGATGGCGAATAAACCACGATTTAAGCACGAGAATTTATCCTCGCACAGGACATAACGAATCGTCCTGGGCGAAGTATGTTTCAGATGCTCTTAGGTTTTGGCTTGCTAGTTAATAATTAGAACGAATGCAGTGAAGCTACTGAATCGTCCCAGCCCTTAACTTCTTGAGGCTTTCGTGGGCCTTCGCCGATATAACGAGCTGATGGGCGTACAAGGCGTCCTGTGCGCTTCTGTTCAAGAATATGAGCAGACCAACCAGCTGTGCGGGCTGCGGTAAACATTGAAGTGAACATGTGCGATGGAACTTCAGCGAAATCAAGAATGATTGCAGCCCAGAATTCAACGTTTGTTTCTAGAACGCGGTCAGGTTGACGTTCGCGCAACTCTGCAAGAGCGGCTTGTTCTAGCGCTTCTGCAACCTGGTAACGAGGAGCATTCAACTCCTTTGCAGTACGACGCAATGTGCGGGCACGAGGATCTTCAGCGCGGTAAACGCGGTGACCAAATCCCATAAGGCGTTCTTTGCGATCCATCAAATCTTTAACATACTTGCGAGCATCGCCAGATTTCTCAACTTCTTCAATCATATGAAGAACGCGAGAAGGTGCTCCACCGTGAAGTGGGCCAGACATCGCACCAATTGCTCCAGATAAAGATGCGGCAACATCTGCACCTGTTGATGCAATTACGCGAGCAGTAAATGTAGAAGCGTTCATTCCGTGTTCTGCAGCAGATACAAAATATGCATCGATTGCTCGAACATGCTTTGGATCAGGCTCTCCGCGCCAGCGACGCATCATGCGTTCAACGACTGTATGTGCCTTATCAATTTCAGATTCTGGTACTGCTGGTGCAACTCCTCGAGCTGCTTGAGCAACATATGAGAGAACCATGACTGACGCGCGCGCAAGATTGTCGCGTGCTTCTGCATCATCAATATCAAGAAGTGGTTTAAATCCCCATGCTGGTGCCAACATTGCAATCGCGGACTGAACATCTACGCGAATATCACCTGAGTGAACAGGTAACGGAAAACTTTCTGCAGGTGGAAGGCCAGGATTAAATTCGTCATCAACGAGTAAACCCCACACATTTCCAAATGTCACTCGTCCAACTAAGTCTTCAATATCAACACCGCGGTATCGAAGAGCGCTTCCCTCTTTATCCGGTTCTGCAATTGTTGATTCAAATGCAATGACGCCTTCTAGACCAGGCTTGAAAGCTTCTGACTCTGGTGACACGGGAGACCCTCTTTCGGTAACTTAATTAACGCGTATTCTGCTCCTTAAGCCCGGGCGTTCACAAACGCAAAGTATCGGGGTGCACTCATATAGAAAGTGACGTAAGCAACATTATGGACGGAAAACTCGAGCGAGAAGCGATTCAGGAGTTGAGACGCTCGTATGGGGACGTCGGACTTGCCGATATAGCCGCTGATCCATTTGAACTCTTCCATGCCTGGCTCAAAGATGGCATCGAAAATCCGTTGGTCGTTGAAGCCAATGCAATGGTCCTCTCGACCGTCGATGGCGGCCAGCCAGTTAGCCGAACGGTTTTGCTTAAAGACGCAACAGATTCTTTTACCTTCTTCACAAATTACAACTCTCGTAAAGCTCTCGAAATTTCAAAGAACGAACAGGTGAGTCTTCTCTTTCCTTGGTATGCCATGGAACGCCAGGTAATTGTTCTTGGTGTTGCCACAAAAGTATCTGCAGAAGAAAGTGACGCTTACTTTCAAACACGTCCGTGGGGAAGCCAGATTGGCGCATGGTCAAGTGAACAGTCACAAGATTTGGGTTCTCGTGAAGAGCTAGAAATACGGTTTAAGCAATTCGCGCAGAAGT
>CAIUFY010000058.1 GCA_903898555.1 uncultured Actinomycetes bacterium | reverse complement strand
GCCAATCTGTCCCTTAGCTAGATTTGGATAATCTTTCATCATTCAACCTCTAGACCACTTGGGACTTTTACATTCTCCGATTTCAAAGTCATTCCTGCCCGGCGAGCTTGCTCGACAAGCAAGATTGAGAAATCTTCTTCAACATAACCTGCACCAATTCCAGATTCAACAATCTGGGCAGTCATGGATGAAATTGGCATTGGAACGTGCAATTCATGTGCCGCATCAAGTCCAAGAGTGAAGTCTTTGAACAAAAGTGGCAAAGTGAATGTTGGAGTCCAATCCAAATTAACTAACCCTGGAGTCTTGTAACGAGTGAATGTTGAGCCCATTACAGAATCGTTGAGGAATTCAAGGAAGGCGTGGCGAGGAACGCCACCAGCTTCAGCAAGGGTCGTGATTTCCGTTAGCGCTTGTGTCACGATTCCGAGGAATACGTTATGCGCAATTTTTACAAGGCGAGCAATTTCTCCTTCACCAACATAAGTGACTCCGCGGCCAAAGAGAGCGAGAAGTGGCTTCACTTCGTTGTAGGTCTCTTCAGGTCCCGAGACTGCAACTGTCAGCTTTCCTGCTGCAATTACGGCAGGGTTTCCTGAAACAGGCGCGGCAAGGAATTCACAGTTTTTCTCTTTTGCGGCGATGCGAATCTTGAGTGAAACCTCCGCAGAAACCGTTGATGAGTCAACGAGAATCTTCGGAGCTTTCCCTGCGATGGAGAGAACACCATGTTCGCCAATGGTGACTTCTTCAAGATCTTTTGGCGCAGAGACCATAATGAAAACAACGTCTAAGCCAGCTAATTCCGCCGGTGTAGCAGCGAATTTGGCGCCTTTGGCGATGAGAGGCTCGGCTTTTGCCTTAGTTCGGTTGTAAACAGTGACGTCGTAGCCAGCATCCAGGAGCTTTGTGGCCAGTTGAAAACCCATGCGACCAGTTCCGATCCAGCCAATTGAAGGTTTCGCGCTGATTGTCATGTCTTCCCCTAACGTTCATTCTGTGCAAACGATTGCACCATTTGTTTATTATTCGCCTCATCCTTCGACTCGTCAAGTACCGATAGGGGGACTATCTTTTGGGGATGGGAAATCGACCAACGCTTGTTGATGTGGCCAAAGCGGCGGGAGTTCATTTGAGCACCGCGTCTCGCGCTTTGAACGACTCGACTTCGACCCAAATTAGTCCTGAGACGGTCAAAAAAGTGCAGAAGGTTGCGAAAGAACTTGGTTACACAATCAATACGGTTGCTAGAGGTTTACGCACAAAAAAGACTCAAACAATCGGAGTCATTGTTCCTGACTTAACAAATCCGATCTTTCCTCCGATTGTGCGCGGAATTGATAGCTACCTAGGCCCCCGCGGCTATTCCGTGCTAGTCGTGAATACTGATAATGATGCAGAATCCGAACGCAACCACTTCAACTCTCTGATGCGCAGGCAGGTTGATGGATTGATAATCGCAACTGGACATACAGATCAGAGCATCATCGCTGATTATCACAACCAGGGAATTACCGCCGTGATGGTAAATCGTGAAGCAACAGGGGCGCCGTACCCAGCCGTTATTGGTGACGATGCTTCTGGAATCAGTATGGGAGTAGAACATTTAGCCTCTTTGGGGCACAAGAAGCTTCTGCATTTAACTGGTCCAACTGAATCCTCTACGAGCCGAATTCGTTCTCAGGCATTTACCGCCGCATGCAAAAAACTCGGACTACAAGCAAAGATCATCAAGTGTTCTGCTTACAGCATTGAAGCAGGGCAAAGCGCCATGGATAAATTTCTAGATCAAAACCCAAAGGCAATTACAGGCGTAGTCGCAGGAAATGATTTGCTCGCTCTTGGGGTCTACCACTCACTTCGTAGTCATGGATTAAAGTGTCCACAAGATGTTTCAGTCGTGGGATTTAACAACATGCCTTTTGCAAATGATTTTCAACCGCCGCTCACCACCGTTGATGCTCCACATTATGAAATGGGAGTGCAAGCAGCACGCATAATTTTGAACCAGATTGAAGGAGACGAGTCTTCTCCGGTAAAGATCATGCTCCCAGTTAGCTTGATTGTGCGTGGGTCGACCGCAACCGCAAAAAAATTATAAAGTTTTCTTTATAATTCGAAACCCTAAAAACCCTTGACAACCCAATTTATAAAGAGCAGTCTAATGCAAACGATTGCAGAGGCTCTATAACCCCTTCAGTCGAGCCCTATTCGCCTTTAACCTTTTGGGGGTTTAAAAATGAAGTTAGGCAATACGAAGGTCTCTAAGCGGGGGTTGATAACGGCCGGAGTTGTTTCCGTAGCCCTCATCACCTCTTCTCTCGTTACGACAATTGCTACCTCAGCAAACGCTGCGGGTACTCTAAAAATCGGTGTATCTCTTTCACTCACTGGTGACTTCTCTGACTCAGGTCTAGCTGCACAACGCGGTTATACACTCTGGCAGCAAGAAGTTAATAAGAAGGGCGGCATCCTTGGCCGCACCGTCAGTTTGAAGATTGTGAACGATGCATCAAGTCCTGATCAGGTAGTTACCAACTACACAAACTTGATTACAAAAGACAAGGTCGACATTGTTATGGGACCTTTCTCAAGTTTGCTGACAGTCCCAGCATCGCGAGTTGCAAAGCGTTATGGATATTCATTTATCGAACCCGCCGGTGGCGGACCAAAGGTTTTTGCTGAGAAGAATCCAAACCTCTTCTTCGTACAACCAGCTGCAACAACAAAGGGCGGCGATGTATTCGCTGATTACATCCTTTCGTTGCCAGCAGCATCTCGTCCAAAGACAGCAGGCTATGTGAAGCTTGATGATCCATTTGCAGCACCACTTGCAGATAACATCAAAGCTCGTTTCGAAGCAGCTGGCATTAAGACTGTTTACGATCACACATACCCATCAGAAACTGCAGATATGACACCAATCATTTCAGCTCTTGCAGCGACAAATCCTGATGTCGTCATTGGTGGAACTCAAAGTGCTGATGCGTTTGCTCAAGTGAAGGCAATGATTCAGCTGAAGTTCGATCCATCATGGCTCTTCCTTTCAAATGGTGCATCTGCACCGCTTGAATTCCCTCAACAAATCGGTTTGAAGAACACCGAAGGTGTCTTCACATCAAGTGACTGGTATCCAAAATCAACAGCACCAGGATCAGCAGCCTTTATCAAGGCATACATTGCGAAGTTCGGTGGAGTTGCAACAAGTATCGATGGAACATCAGCCGAGGCTTTCTCTGCTGGAACACTTCTAGAGCAAGTTGCAGCAAAGACAAAGAAGATTGATAACAAGACCATTATTGCTACTTTGCATAAGGGTTCTTGGCCAACACTTGTAGGAAACCTTTCATGGAACGCTTATGGCGAACCTCAAGGTGCTTACCTTCTTACACAATGGCAGGGTGGACAACTAACAACAGTTTGGCCAAAGGCAAGTGCACAAAAGACACCACTTGCTCCAAAGCCAGCTTGGGTTGGTTAGTAAATAAATAAGTCGCTTGACCTCTATCTGTAAAGGAGTACAAAAGCTGTGCATTTAGTTGTTCAAGCGTTGATATTAGGCATCCTGACCGGAGGCGTTTACGCGCTGATGGCAAGTGGTCAGACGCTGATCTTCGGAATTATGAAGGTCATTAATCTGGCCCAGGGTGCCTATGTCATTCTCGGTGCTTATCTCACAATGAGTCTTTTCCAATGGACACATATAGATCCATTTCTTCTCATTCTCTTAACGACCCCACTTCTCTTTGTAATTGGGGCGGCGACGCAGTGGTTCTTGCTAAGACCCCTTCGTCCAGATGACGCGGTCGAGCTTTCATTGCTCGTCACTTTTGCCGTTGCTCTTGGTCTCGAAGGTTTAATGTCTGTCTTGTATAAGACAACACTTCGAAGTATTCAGCCGGGTTATGAAAACCACAGCTGGACAATCGCTGGTTATCAAATTAACGAAGTGCGTTTTTACGCATTCTTGCTTTCAATCGCGATGCTCATAATTCTTTATTTACTTCTACAAAAGACAAAGTTTGGACGCGCCGTTCGCGCCACTGTTCAAAATCCGATGTCCGCTCAATTGCTCGGTGTAAATTCCAAACTGGTCTCCGCTTTTGGTTTCGGACTTGGTGTTGCAACATCGGCCGCAGCTGGAGCCGTCTTTGGTTT
>CAIUFY010000057.1 GCA_903898555.1 uncultured Actinomycetes bacterium | reverse complement strand
GATTACATTGATGAATCTGAAGTTCTAACACCTGCTGATTATGAGAATCACATTGATAAGTGGAACTTCACCGTCCCATTTGTTTGCGGTTCAACAAACTTGGGCGAAGCACTTCGACGTATTAACGAAGGTGCGGCAATGATTCGCTCGAAAGGCGAAGCCGGTACTGGCGATGTTTCTAACGCAACAACACACATGCGAAAGATTCATCAAGAAATTCGACGCCTTTCCTCTCTTCGTGAAGATGAGTTGTATGTAGCGGCCAAAGAACTTCAAGCGCCTTACGAATTGGTTTGCGAAGTTGCAAGAGAAGGAAAGCTGCCGGTGGTCTTGTTTACCGCAGGCGGAGTTGCTACTCCAGCTGATGCTGCAATGATGATGCAATTAGGTGCCGATGGAGTCTTCATTGGTTCGGGCATTTTCAAATCCGGCAATCCTGCACAACGCGCTGCTGCGTGTGTAAAAGCAGTCACTTATTATTCAGATGCAAAGGTTATTGCCGATGTATCTCGTGGTCTTGGTGAAGCAATGGTTGGAATCAACGTTGCAGATATTCCTGTTCCACATCGTTTGGCTGAACGCGGCTGGTAACTAGTTCGTGAAGGTGGGAGTCCTTGCTCTCCAAGGCGATGTTCGCGAGCATATTTCCGCCCTTAACGAGTGCGGAGTAGAGGCACTGCCGGTTCGAACAGCTTTAGAAATCGTCACGATTGATGCTCTTGTTTTGCCTGGGGGAGAGTCCACGACGATTGCTAAGTTGGCTCGTAGTTTTGATCTCTTTGATTTAATTTCAGGACGCATAAAAGATGGTCTTCCAACTTATGGATCTTGTGCTGGAATGATTCTTCTTGCCAACGAATTGGTTGATGGCGCAAAAGGCCAAGAGACATTCGGAGGCCTCGATGTCAAAGTTCGTCGAAATGCATTTGGTCGGCAGGTCGATTCTTTCGAAACGGATTTAGACGTTTCGGGTGTTGGTTCGGTTCACGCCGTCTTTATAAGGGCTCCTTGGGTAGAAACCACGCACGGCGATGTAGAAGTCCTAGCTGCAGTAGATATTTCTGGCGTGTCTCATCCGGTGGCAGTGCGCCAAAAGCATATTCTGGCGACCTCCTTTCACCCGGAATTGACAGGGGATAACAGGATTCATAGATACTTTGTCACTGAAATTTGCAGCAACTAGAAGTCAGACTGGGG
This sequence comes from uncultured Actinomycetes bacterium, assembly GCA_903898555.1. Classification (GTDB taxonomy): domain Bacteria; phylum Actinomycetota; class Actinomycetes; order Nanopelagicales; family Nanopelagicaceae; genus PALSA-747. The sequence goes on along the minus strand of CAIUFY010000057.1, from coordinate 4,511 downwards.
TAGATATAAATGTCAGGCCATTCCAAATGGGCGACCATCAAGCACAAGAAGGCAATTCTTGATTCTCGTCGCGCAAAGAGCTTTGCAAAATATATTAAGGGAATCGAAGTTACCGCCAGACTTGGTGGGGCTGACCTTGCAGGAAACCCAGCTCTTTATGACGCAGTTACAAAAGCTAAACGCAATTCTGTTCCTGCCGACAATATTGAACGAGCTATTAAGCGTGGAGCTGGACTTGAATCAGGTGGCGCCGAATACGTAACAATCATGTACGAAGGCTACGGACCCGGTGGAGTTGCCATCATGATTGAGTGTCTATCAGATAACCGAAATCGCGCTGCATCTGAAGTGCGGGTGGCTGTCACGCGTAACGGTGGAAACATGGCAGATCCTGGTTCTGTCGCCTATATGTTTAATCGCAAAGGCGTGATCATGGTTTCTAAAGAAGGCGGAGTAACTGAGGATAAAATTATGGAAGCAGCGTTGGACGCTGGCCTTGAAGATGTAAATGACTTTGGAGATAACTTCCAGGTTGTATGTGACTCTTCAGATCTTGTTGGAGTCCGAACGGCGCTTCAAGCGGCGGGAATCGATTACGAATCTGCAGATAGTTCTTTCCTTCCATCGGTTACCGTTCCCCTAGACGCGGAAAATGCGAAAAAGGTATTTGAATTAATCGATGTCATCGAAGATTTGGATGATGTGCAAAATGTTTTCGCCAATTTTGATGTATCCGATGAAGTAATGGCGAGCCTCGAGTAGTTATTTCTCGCTCTCGATAGGCTGTTAGCCATGAAGGTTTTGGGCGTAGATCCTGGTCTGACCAGATGTGGGCTTGGCGTTGTCGAAAGTAGTGGCCCTCAAAACTTGCGAATGGTTGGAGTTGGAGTCATACGTACTTCAGTTGAACTTCCGTTGGAAAAAAGACTCTTGGAGTTGGAAAGTCAGCTCATCGAATGGATTGATTTGCATAACCCAGATGTCATAGCCGTGGAGAGAGTTTTTTCGCAGTTGAATGTTCGCACAGCGATGGCTACTGGGCAGGCGGCTGGTGTTGCACTACTAATCGCAGCGCGCAAGGGAATCCCTGTGATGATGCATACGCCTTCAGAGGTCAAAGCTGCCGTAACGGGTTCAGGTCGGGCTGATAAGAAGCAAGTTGCGTTGATGGTGCAAAAGCTTTTAGGGCTTGATGAAATTCCAAAGCCTGTCGATAGTACTGATGCTCTTGCTCTGGCAATTTGTCATCATTGGCGAGGAGCTGGAAATGCTCGAGTAGCTGCTGCTCTCGAAGTTAACAAAACCCGCAGACTGGTGAAGAAATGATTGCAACGTTAGCGGGAACCGTTAAGGCCACCACATCAAATTCGGCTGTAATTGATGTTGGAGGAATCGGAATATTGGTTCAAATTTCTCCGAGACTTTCGGCCGCGCTAAATGTCGGAGCCAGCGCACATCTGCATACACTTCTCATTGTCCGCGAAGATTCTTTAACGCTTTTTGGTTTTGAAAGACAACAGGATCGTGAACTTTTTGAAATCTTGCTATCCGTAACTGGTATTGGTCCGAAGGTTGCTCAATCTGCGCTCTCTGTTTATGACGCTGCGGAAATTGTTTCGGCAATCATGAATGAGAAGCCTGCAGTCCTAGAGCGAATACCAGGGCTCGGCAAGAAGGGGGCTCAACGCCTTATTCTGGAGTTGAAAGAAAAAGTAAAGAATTTGAATACGTCCACTAGCGGGTCATCTCGAGCCGCGGGGTGGCGCGATCAAGTAAGTGATGCTCTTATCGGGCTTGGTTTCACCGCCCGCGACACTGAGGAAGCGCTAGATATAGTTGCAGAACATTTTGGTAGCGAAGTTGCCGAAACCGATATCTCCATGCTTCTTAAATTTGCATTGCAAACTCGAGGTCGTAAATGAGTAATGAGAATAACTCGATTCTAAGTTCGGCGGCTGCAGAGGCAGAGCGACTCCAAGAGTTGGCGTTGCGTCCGAAATCGCTCTCGGACTTCACTGGACAGGAGCGGGTTTCTGGACAGATTCAACTCTTGCTCGATGCTGCAAAGTCTCGAAATCATCCGGCAGACCATATTCTGCTTTCAGGACCTCCAGGTTTAGGTAAGACAACACTGGCGATGATTATTGCTTCAGAAATGGGAGCGCCAATTAGGATCACGAGTGGTCCAGCGATTACACACGCAGGTGACTTGGCCTCCATTCTTTCTTCCCTTGTTGAAGGAGAAATTCTTTTCTTAGATGAAATTCATCGAATGTCTAGACCTGCCGAGGAACTTCTTTATTTGGCTATGGAAGATTTCAGAGTTGATGTGATTGTTGGCAAAGGTGCGGGGGCAACGGCCATTCCACTTCAACTGCCGCATTTCACGTTGGTTGGAGCAACGACTCGAGCGGGACTCCTTCCAAGTCCTCTGAGAGACCGCTTTGGTTTCACCGCGCAATTAGATTTCTACGAAAATGCATCCTTGTCACATATTGTTCGTCGAAGCGCACAACTCCTAGAAGTTGGAATCGATGACGATGCGATAGACGAGATAGGTTCTAGATCACGAGGAACTCCACGAGTGGCAAATCGACTTCTTCGGCGGGTACGTGATTACGCGCAGGTGCGGGGAGACGGGCATATCCGGATTTCGGATGCACGCGATGCCTTGGCCATGTATGAAGTGGATGAAAGCGGGCTTGATCGAATGGATCGCTCCTTGCTGGAAGTTCTTGTGAAGCGTTTTGCCGGTGGTCCTGTTGGGATTTCGACCCTTGCGATGGCTATTGGCGAAGAAGCAGAGACAATTGAGTCTTTGGCTGAGCCATTCCTGGTGAGAATGGGCTTTTTGGCACGTACGCCACGGGGGAGAGTTGCCACGGAATTAGGCTGGAATCAGCTTGGCTTAAAGGCTCCGGCAGATTTGGCCGCCAGCCAGGTCTCAAACCTTGCCAGCCTTTTCGACACACCGACAAATGAAGCCTAGACTCCTGCCTCATGTCTGCGAATATTTCTAAAGCCACCCAAAAGCAATCGCGTCCAGCTCGCACCATAGCGATCTTGGCTCTTGCCCTTATTGGCTTCTCCATTTTTGCCGGTCTAGCCGGAGCCACCAAAATCAAATTAGGTCTTGACCTACGAGGTGGAACAAGCGTCACGCTAACTCCGAGAGGGACAGCAGGTGGTCAAGTTACTTCGGCCGCAATTGATCAAGCAGTCTCAATTATTCGCCAACGCGTGAACTCACTTGGTGTTGCTGAGTCAGAAGTTTCAGCACAAGGAAGTGGAACAAATCGCCAAATCGTGATTTCAGTTCCTGGCGACACTGGCGACAGAATCGTTAACTTGGTTGGTCAAACTGCTGAATTGCGTTTTCGTCAGGCTCTAGCTTCTGGCGCTGGTAATGCGAAGACAACCTCAACAACATCTGCAACAGCGAAATCTGCAGCAACATACCCAGCGGGTGTAACAGCCGCGTTGGATGCGCAGTTCGCAGCACTCGATTGCACAGACCCTAAGAACCGCCAAGGCGGAAGCGTCGATGCTCCTGGAAGCGCACTTGTAACTTGCAGTCGCGACGGCACAACAAAATATGTTTTGGCACCAGCAGAAGTTCTTGGTAGCCAAGTAAGTAAAGCTTCAGCTGTTCTTGACCAACAAGGCGGCTCTGGTTGGATGGTTTCATTAACATTCAATGGCTCTGGTACAAAAGCATTTGGTGCAATGACTACCCGCATCACTGGACTTACAGCTCCTGCAAATCAGGCAGCAATTGTTTTGGATGGTTTGGTTGTTTCATCACCACGAATCATTGAAGCAATCAACACCGGCAATGCGCAGATTAGCGGCAACTTCACACAAACAGATGCAACAGATCTTGCTAACGTTTTGAAGTACGGCGCACTACCTCTCGCATTTGATCGTGGAGAAGTTCAACAGATTTCACCAACTCTTGGTTCGGATCAGCTTCGCGCTGGCCTCATCGCTGGTGGCTTAGGACTCGCACTTGTTATTTTGTATTCACTTCTTTACTACCGTGGTTTAGGCGTTGTGTCGGTTGGTTCTCTTGCAGTTGCAGGTGGAATCACCTACCTATCATTCCTTTTGCTTGGTAAGTACATTGGATTCACTTTGACGCTGGCAGGTATTGCTGGTGCCATCGTTTCAATTGGTATCACAGCCGACTCATTTATTGTTTACTTTGAACGCCTTCGAGATGAAGTCAGAGAAGGTCGTTCATTACGCACGGCTGTTGAAACAGGATGGCAGCGCGCGCGTCACACGGTTCTTGTGGCCGACTTTGTCTCTCTCATCGCCTCAGTTCTGCTGTATTTCTTCGCAGTCGGCGGCGTACGTGGTTTCGCATTCACTTTGGGACTCACCACATTTGTTGATCTCTTCGTCGTATTCTTCTTCACAAAACCGTTGGTCACTCTTCTCGCCCGACTTCCGTTCTATGCGCACGGAGGACCTCTTTCTGGGTTCTCGGCTAAGAGCTTGGGTGTTGT
>CAIUFY010000056.1 GCA_903898555.1 uncultured Actinomycetes bacterium | reverse complement strand
GTCTGAACTAAAGTAATTGAACATAAAAAAACCCAGCCAATTGGCTGGGTTTTTTTATGTTCAACTTTGAAATTTTATGCCATCGCCTTTTTAAGGTTTTCATCGATTGAATTAAGAAACTCTTGTGTCGTTTGATAAGGAGCTTCCTTAGAGATCAATGAAGCTAAATCCTTTGTCATTTTTCCTTGTTCGACAGTTTCGATACAAACTCGCTCAAGAGTCTTCGAGAATTTTGCAAGTTCTTCGTTGTTATCCAACTTTGCGCGGTGAGCAAGTCCCTGCGTCCAAGCAAAAATCGATGCAATTGGATTTGTTGACGTCGCTTTACCCTTTTGATGGTCACGGTAGTGACGAGTCACAGTGCCATGTGCTGCCTCGGACTCGCAAATTTTTCCATCTGGAGTCATTAGCACTGAAGTCATCAGTCCAAGTGATCCATAGCCTTGGGCAACGGTGTCGGATTGAACATCTCCGTCGTAGTTCTTACATGCCCAAACATATCCACCAGGCATGCGAAGAGACATAGCGACCATGTCATCAATCAAGCGGTGTTCATACCAAATTCCTGCTGCATCAAATTGTGCTTTGAATTCAGCCTGATAAATCTCTTCAAAAATATCTTTAAATCGTCCGTCGTAAGCCTTCAAGATTGTATTTTTTGTAGATAGATAAACTGGAAAATTACGAAGCAATCCATAGTTGAGAGAAGCGCGAGCAAAATCGCGAATTGAATCATCTACGTTGTACATTGCCAAAGCAACACCTGATGATTCGAAATCGAATACCTGATGTGTAATTGGTGCTGAACCATCTTCAGGCACAAATGAAAGTGTTAACTTTCCTGGACCAGGAACTTTGAAATCTGTCGCCTTGTACTGGTCACCAAATGCGTGACGGCCAATAACGATTGGCTTTGTCCAATGTGGAACCAAGCGAGGAACGTTGCTAATGATGATTGGTTCGCGGAAGATAACTCCGCCAAGAATATTGCGGATAGTTCCATTTGGAGACTTCCACATCTTTTTCAAACCAAATTCCTCAACACGAGCTTCGTCAGGTGTGATGGTTGCGCATTTAATGCCCACACCATGCTTTTGGATCGCATGAGCAGAGTCAATAGTTACTTGATCATCCGTTGCATCACGATTCTCCATTCCTAGGTCGTAATACTCAAGATTTACATCTAGGTAAGGAAGGATGAGCGAGTCTTTAATGAACTGCCACATGATTCGTGTCATTTCATCGCCATCTAGCTCTACAACAGTTCCTGTAACTTTAATCTTGCTCATATTCTCCGCTTTCTGCTTTCGCAAATGGTTTAAGTTGAAGGCTTTTCTATAGATCTTTTACATCTGCTTGCTTGGCGCGAACCGCTTCGGCTGCAGCCTTGAGAGCTTCGACTTCTGAAGGTGCGAGTGACCCTTCAACAACTTTGATAATTCCTGATTTTCCGATTGTTGCCTCAACACCGAGGTAAACGCCTTCGATTCCATATTCACCATCGACCCATGCGCAGACCGGCATAACTTCACCGGAATCTTCAATGACCGCTTTAGCCATGCGAGCGGCTGCTGCTGATGGGGCGTAATAAGCCGATCCTGTCTTAAGCAAAGCCACAACTTCGGCTCCACCATTTCGTGTGCGATCAACAAGCTCGGCAATTTCTGCTTCACTCAAAAGTGTTGAAAGAGCTTTACCATCGACGGTGCAACGACTTGGAACTGGAACCATGGTGTCACCATGCGAACCGAGAGTAAGAGTTTTTACTGAGCCAACCGAAACTCCAAGTTTTTCTGCAACAAAGTTAGTAAAACGTGCAGTGTCGAGCATTCCTGCCTGACCCATCACTTTGTTCTTCTTAAACCCTGTTGCTAATTGAGCAAGCGCTGTCATTTCGTCAAGTGGATTTGAAACCACAATTATTACTGCCTCTGGAGAATGCTTTGCAATATTCTCTGCAACTCCGCGCACAATTCCTGCGTTAACACCAATCAAATCCATACGCGACATGCCGGGCTTACGTGGTAATCCAGCAGTGATGACAACAACGTCGGAGTTTGCAGTTGCCTCGTAGCCGCCGCCTTCGGCAGTAGTTGTAGCTCCTACAACCTTTGTCTCAAATCCTTCGATAGATCGAGATTGATTCATATCAAGAGCTAAACCTTCTGGCTTGCCTTCGACGATATCGGTGAGCACAACAGTTTCAAATAAATTATATTCAGCAAGTCGTAACGCTGTAGTCGAGCCATAAAAGCCTGCCCCAACAACTGTTACTTTTCCCTTGAGATTCTTCTTATCCGACATGATTAACCTTTCCCAAAGCCTGCTAAATACGGGTTATTACGGGATGAATGTTACCTCGCGTGCGGCAGGCTCAGCGACACAACTAAAAGGGTTCCCGCTATAAGGAGTGGTAGAAATAACTCAATTCGCCTCTTCATGCCAAGAATGAAATATCGCGCGTAGGCATATCCGCCTGTTCCTATCGCCAACATAAGACTTCCGCTTCGAACTTTTCCAAATATTGATATACCTATTCCAAGAATGATGAGTGCTAGCCCGAGATTTCTTACTCGCTTTAGGCTAAAAATGTTTTTCAATTTTCCAAGGATCCTCGGTGAAAACTTTCCACAACATTTGCTAAAAGCATGGCCCGAGTCATGGGTCCTACACCGCCGGGCATTGGCGCGATGTATGAAGCAACATTTGCTACATCTGGATGAACATCTCCAAGAAGGCCTTCAGATGTGCGTGTGATTCCAACATCAAGAACAACAACACCATCTTTAACCATGTCCGCTGTGAGCAAATGTGCCTGTCCGACAGCAGCAACAATTATGTCTGCGCGACGAGTATGTTCTGCAACATTGCGAGTTCCGGTGTGGGTAATTGTCACGGTGGCATCATCGCCTTTTCGGGTTAACATCAAGCCAAGTGGACGCCCAACTGTAATTCCACGGCCCATCACAACTACTTCGGCACCCTTTGTTGAGATGTTATAACGACTTAGAAGTTCAAGAATTCCACGTGGTGTACACGGAAGTGGAGCGGGTTCTCCCAGAACAAGTTTTCCTAAATTTAGAGGGTGGAGTCCGTCGGCATCTTTGGAAGGATCAATTGCCTCAAGAACTTTGTTAGCTGAAATACCCCGAGGAAGTGGGAGTTGCACGATGTATCCGGTGCACTCTCTCGCCTCATTCAAATCTTTAATTGCCGCTAAGACATCCTGCTCGGAAGCGGTCTCGGGTAGATCAACTCTTATTGATTGGATTCCTACTTCGGCGCAATCACGATGTTTTCCACCGACATAAGAATGGGAGCCGGGATCATCACCGACCAAAACGGTTCCCAGACCCGGCTTGTTGGACATTTGCTCGACAAGAACTTTCAATTCGGCCTTAATGGCCTTGGCTGTCGCTTTTCCATCGAGTATTTGTGCTGTCATTTGATTATTCTAACTGCAACGACTTAAGCGTGTGAGAAATGTCGAGTGCCCGTAAAGAACATTGCTATTCCTGCTTCATTTGCCGCCGCAATAACTTCTTCATCGCGTACTGAACCTCCTGGTTGCACCACTGCTTTTACGCCAGCGTCAATGAGAATTTGTAGACCATCTGCGAATGGAAAAAATGCATCACTTGATGCGACACTTCCCACTGCTCGTTGGCCAGCACGCGAGACTGCGAGTCGAGCGGAATCAACCCTATTAACTTGTCCCATTCCGACTCCAACAGACGCTCCATCGTGCGCCAATAAAATGGCATTACTTTTCACAGCTCGAACTGCGCGCCAGGCGAATTCCAAATCTCCCAACATATCGGCACTAACTGCAGCGCCAGATACCTGCCTCCAAGTTTGAGAACTATCTCCAGACGCATCAACTAAATCACTATCTTGGAAAAGCGCCCCACCGGATATTGGTCGTAATTCAAGCTTAGGAATTGAATAACCATCAATTGTGAGAATTCGAATTGAGGGCTTCTTCGTAAGAATATCTAAGGCTGATTGCTCAAATCCTGGAGCAACAACGACCTCTGTGAATATTTCTGAAAGTTTTGCAGCCATTTCTTCGGTAACGATCCGATTCGCCGCAACAACTCCGCCAAATGCAGATACCGGGTCACACTCGTGAGCACGCGCATGAGCAGTTGCAATGTCTGTAGCTATAGCTATTCCACAAGGATTTGCGTGTTTGATGATTGCAACACATGGCTGGGCATGATCATAAGCCGCGCGGAGTGCCGCATCAGCATCTGTGTAATTGTTGAAGGACATCTCTTTTCCATGCAATTGGACCGCACTAGCAATTCCAGATTGATGAATTCCAGCGTTCTTGTAAACCGAAGCACTTTGGTGAGGATTCTCGCCGTAGCGAAGCCCTGCGATTCTTTCCCACACCTGGCCACGCCATTGATCTGAAGTCCCGGTGCGTTCTCCTAGCCACGTTGCGATGGCTAAATCGTATTCAGCAGTCCTTCGAAAAGTTTCCATCGCCAAAGTCAGCCGCTCTTCGAGAGTAAATCCACCTTCTTCCAGTGCACTTAGAAGTTGTGAGTACTGCGAGGGGCTTGAAATAACCGCTACAGAGCCATGATTTTTTGCCGCTCCGCGAAGCATGCTTGGCCCGCCAATATCAATCTGTTCAATACATTCGGCAAAATCTTCTGTAGAGGCAACTGTCTCAGCAAAGGGATAAAGATTTATAACTATTAAATCAAAGGGGGCGATTTCTTGAGCCGCGATTGCTGCAAGATGTTCTGGATTGTTTTGATCGGCCAAGATTCCACCATGGATTCTTGGATGAAGAGACTTCACTCGCCCACCCATCATCTCCGGAAATCCGGTGTAATCCTCAACTGGCATGACGCGAATTCCTGCTGCAGCCAGATTCTTTGCAGTTGAGCCGGTAGAGAGAATTTCGACGCCGGCGTTTGAAAGAGCCTGACCCAACTCAATAAGCCCTGTCTTGTCGTAAACACTGATAAGCGCTCTGCGAATTGGTTTCCGGGAATTCATTTCTCTCCTATTTTTCGAGACCAACGTGTGCGTATCTTTTGAGCGTCTCGACAATGAGATTGCGCTCCTGAATCTTAATGCGTTCGTGAAGTGACTCTTCAGTATCCCCTACCTCGACTTGAACCTTAATTTGGGAAATGACTTTTCCGGTGTCCACGCCAGAATCCATCCAATGAACCGTCGTGCCTGATTCGGTGGCCCCGGCGAGCAAGGCGTCTCTTATCGCATGAGCGCCAGGGAAAAACGGCAGTAAGGCTGGGTGAATATTAATTATGGAAAATTTTTCAATAAATGAGGCGGGAAGGATGCGCATAAATCCCACACTCACAACCAGGTCTACTTTGTCAGATGCAACTACATTTTCCATCTGCGCACTCCATGCAGCACGGGATTCAAATTTTGAATACTCAATAAGTGTGCTCGCCACACCGAACTTCTTTACAAGATCTAGTACAGGTGCTGGTCTATCGGAAATAACACGAGCAACTTCTAAATCAAGTTCTCGATCTTGAATCGACTGCAAAATGGCAGCTGCCAGAGAACCAGTGCCTGAGGCTAAAATAAGGATTCTCTTAGCCACGTTTTATAAACCTTCTCACAAGTGTTGGAATATAAAAAAATATAAGCGCAACTGAAAGTGCGCTGATTGCTGCTACGGAAGTCGTGCGCTCGGGCAAAATACCCGTTCGCTTCATTGCCGGGGTTAATAGCTCCCCCGAAGCAAAATAGGAAATTTCCCAAATAAAGAAGAGAGCCATAATGAATGTTCTGAGCAAATCTTTATTTCGCATTTTCCACTCTGGATGCACACGACTGATTACAAAAAATACCGCTATAAACAGAAGAGGCCAGAAAATAACTCCAACCATTAATAGGGGGTGGGATCCTGTTGGCAGGCCACCAAAGATTGGAATTGCGGGAATTTGATGCAGAGTGAAAGTTACGGGTGTAACCATCGTGTGCGCACCTAAACTAAAACCTGAACCCGTTAGATAAGCAAGAGTTGCCAAGGCCATATTTGGTATGTAAAGAATTTGAAGAGCGGTAAAAAGTAACCCGCCCACGATACCCGGCTGAATTACTACGGATAAGTCATGAAGAACGCGCCAATGCGACATGAATGAAAAGGCGAGCACTACTGCGGCTAAGCCCCAGGCAATTGCGAAGAGGTAAACAAGAATTCCAAGTGCTGGGCGAGGATTAAATCTGAACGTTGAAACAAGGGCAGTAATACCCGCGCACAATCCTGCGTAGTACCACATTGGGGTAACCGTTGGAGTCGCCGATGCAATCGCTAGGAAGATCGCAATGAGAGTGTAGAAAAGCACGTAAAAAATTCTTGCAGCGCGCGGTTTCGGGGAGACTTCTACAACTCGAGTAAATGTTCTACGAACTGCCCACATGGGAAAAATAATTGCGCCTAATGGGAGGACAGAGAGGAAGCCTGCGCCTTGGGGCGAGGATGCTGATAAATGAAAAGGTGAAAGGTGTGCGCCAAGCCAAAGCCATACTGCGCCACGAATTGGGTCAGATGTATTTCCACTTGTACTTCCAGCAGTTGACCAAGCAAGTAAAGAAATAAATATTGACGGGAAAAGCGTTAGCGCCGCTCCTTTTGATGCCTGTATGAGAGAGATCGAAAGGACACGGCGCAGCACGAATATTAGCCGTTCAGTATTTTGCGCATGAGTTCGGCAGTCTCACTTGGTGTCTTGCCGACTTTGACGCCTGCGGCTTCAAGGGCTTCTTTCTTTCCTTGAGCTGTACCAGATGAACCTGAAACAATTGCGCCTGCGTGACCCATTGTTTTGCCTTCAGGGGCAGTAAATCCCGCGACATATCCAACAACTGGCTTTGTCACATATTCAGCAATGAATGCTGCAGCACGTTCCTCAGCATCGCCACCAATTTCACCAATCATGACTATTGCATCTGTGTCTGGATCGTCTTGGAAAGCACGCAAGCAATCGATATGCGTTGTTCCGATAATTGGATCTCCACCAATACCGACAGCTGTCGAGAAACCAAAATCGCGAAGTTCATACATCATTTGATATGTAAGGGTTCCGGATTTTGAAACTAAACCAATCCGACCAGGACCGGTGATGTCTGCAGGAATAATTCCTAGGTTTGATTGGCCCGGGCTTATAAGACCAGGGCAGTTTGGTCCAACAATGCGAGTGGTTCCCTTTGTTTGCGAATATGCAAAGAACGCCGCTGTGTCATGCACGGGAATTCCTTCGGTAATCACAACAACGAGTGGAATTGCTGCGTCAATTGCATCAATTACTGCGGCCTTCGCAAACTTAGGTGGAACGAAAACTACTGAAGCGTTTGCTTGAGTAGCTGCCATTGCCTCTGCAACTGTATTGAAAACAGGAAGAGTTTTTCCTGCAATTTCAACCGATTGGCCTCCCTTGCCGGGAGTCACTCCGCCCACAACATTTGTGCCTGAAACAATCATTCGGCCAGTGTGCTTTGTGCCTTCTGAACCCGTCATTCCTTGAACGATTAAACGAGTCTCTTTATTAATGAAGATAGCCATTATTTCGCCGCCAATTCTGCAGCTTTAGCAGCTGCTCCATCCATGGTGTCGAGCTGCTGCACGAGTGGGTGAGCTGCTTCGTTCAAAATACGGCGACCTTCTAATACGTTGTTACCATCGAGGCGAACAACAATTGGCTTTGTCGCCTTATCCCCCAAGATAGCAAGCGCACTAACAATGCCGTTTGCGACTGCATCGCAGGCAGTGATGCCTCCGAAAACATTCACAAAAACACTTCGTACATCGCTATCTCCCAAAATAATTGAGAGGCCGTTTGCCATAACTTCAGCAGATGCGCCACCTCCAATATCCAAGAAGTTCGCTGGCTTAACTCCGTACTTCTCGCCCGCGTAAGCCACGACATCGAGCGTGCTCATTACAAGGCCTGCACCATTACCAATAATTCCAACTTCACCATCAAGCTTTACATAGTTGAGGTTGAGCTCCTTGGCTTTTGCTTCTAAAGGATTTGCTGAAGCATGATCTACGAGGTCGGCATGATCTGCGTGGCGGAACTCGGCATTGTCATCAAGAGTGACTTTGCCATCCAGCGCGACTATTCGTCCATCCTCTGTCTTAACTAATGGATTAATTTCCATAAGAGTTGCATCTTCGGCTACAAAGGCTGCCCAAAGTTTTACTAAGACATCTGCTACTTGATCGAGGACTTCTGCTGGGAACTGCCCAAGGAGAGCAATTTCTTTCGCTTTTTCCAGAGTTACACCAACGTTTGGATCTATTCCAACACGAGCTAACTTCTCCGGTTGAGTCTTAGCTACTTCTTCAATTTCCATTCCGCCTGCAACTGATGCCATAACTAGAAAATTTCTATTGGCTCGGTCTAGCAAAATCGACGCATAATATTCTTCTGCAATCGGCGCTGCTTGGGCAATCATCACCTGATGAACAGTGTGACCTTTGATATCCATGCCAAGAATCGCTGCTGCCTTTTCGCGAGCATCAGCTGCATCTTGCGCAAGCTTTACTCCTCCGGCTTTTCCGCGACCGCCAACTTTTACCTGTGCTTTTACGACAACTCGTCCACCCATAACTGAAGCTGCTTTTTCTGCTTCTTCTGCAGTTGTTGCAACTGCACCAGCAAGAACTGGAATGTTATGCGCTTCGAAGAGATCTCGAGCTTGATACTCAAAGAGATCCACTGATTTCCCCGATCATCTAATGACTAGAAAGTGAGTAATACGGGGAAATCTTACTGTCTCGCTCGGGCTGTTATTTCTAGAGTCTTTCTAGAGCTTCTCTAGAGCTTTTCTACGGGGGCGTATCGCAGCAGGAGTCGCTTCTCCCCCAAGGAGCCAAAATTGATTGTGGCCTCCGCGCGATCGCCTTCACCGTTCACGATGACTACAGTTCCAAGCCCAAATGTGTCATGAGCCACACGATCTCCAGGAACCAAAACCAAAGCGGTAGTAGGGGCAACTCTCTTGCCCGTCGCCTTAGGGGGTGGCCCAAAACTCTTCTTAACTCTTGTCGAGCGAACTACATCCTCGTTCCAAGAAATAACTTCACTTGGAATCTCGGCGAGAAAACGTGAAGGTTCATTGTTCTTCCAATTACCAAAAGCCATGCGCGACATCGCACGCGAAAGATAGAGCCGCTCACGAGCGCGCGTAAGCCCCACGTATGCAAGGCGGCGCTCTTCCTCCAACTCAGTAGTGTCAGATTGCTCATTTTCAATTGCTCGAAAATGAGGAAAAATCTGCTCTTCCATACCGGTCAGAAAAACTGTTGGAAACTCCAATCCTTTTGCGGTGTGAAGTGTCATCAACGTGACGACGCCTTCTCCTTCTGCCGCATCCGGAATTTGGTCTGAATCTGAAACCAAGGAAACGCCTTCTAAGAATCCTGAAAGTGTTGCTTCTTCCGCTTCTTCTATATCTGACAACTCGTACTCTGCAACAACATTAAGAAATTCGTAAAGGTTTTCAAGCCGGCTTTCATCTTGAGGATCCGTACTCTTCTTTAATTCAGTCTCAAGACCACTCTGTTCCAAAACCGCTTTGGCGATTGTAGACGGCTTCGTCTTTGCCTCTACCAAAGTTCGCAAGCTATACATCAATTGCAAGAAATCTCGAATTGCTTGAAGCGATCTATTAGGCAACTCACTCTCGACTTGATTCATTGCTTCCCAAAGCGTGATGCCGTGCTTCTTCCCAAACTCATCGACAATTTCAATCGCTCGATCACCAATTCCGCGTTTTGGGGTATTCACAATTCTGCGAAGAGAAATTTCGTCCGATGGATTAACCAGAACCTTCAAATATCCCAACAAATCCTTTACTTCAGCACGCTCAAAGAAGCGCAATCCTCCAACGACTTTATAAGGGATCCCAGCTCGAGCTAATGTGGATTCAATTGAGCGCGACTGCGCATTTGTACGATAGAAAATTGCCGTATCGCCCGGATTTGAGATTCCTTCATTTCTTAAACGGCGTATTTCTGAAGTTATAAATTCCGCCTCATCGTGATCGGTTTCAGCGACGAATCCTGTGATGTGGTGACCTGGACCAGCTTCAGACCAAAGGTTCTTCTCTTTACGACCGCGATTATTCGCAATAACTGAATTTGCAGCTGTGAGAATATTTTGTGTTGAACGATAATTTTGTTCGAGCATAATCGTTTGAGCGCTCGGGTAATCTTCCTCAAACTGCAAAATATTTCGAATATTGGCGCCGCGAAAAGCGTAAATTGATTGGTCGGCGTCACCTACGACGCACAGCTCTGCCGTTGGAAATCCTTCGCTCTCAACTCCTACTAGCTCTCGAATGAGCATGTACTGCGCATGGTTTGTATCCTGATATTCATCAACCAATATGTGTTTAAAACGCGAACGATATCTAGCCCGCACTTCTGGAAATTTTTGTAAGACTTCCACAGTCTTCATGATTAGATCATCAAAATCCATGGCATTTGCAGCAGTCAATCTCCGTTGATATACCGAATAGATCTCAGCTGCCATCTTGTCTACGAAATCAAATTCCGCCTTTTGAAAAGTAGCTGGCGTTTGTAATTCGTTTTTTGCATTTGAAATTCTAGATTGAATTGCTCCAGGTTTAATTTCAGTTCCATCAAGACCGAGTTCTTTCATTATCCGCTTAATAAGTGTGGAGCTATCAGAGGAGTCATAAATGGCAAAGGATGTAGTGAAACCAAGTTTTGTCGCTT
>CAIUFY010000055.1 GCA_903898555.1 uncultured Actinomycetes bacterium | reverse complement strand
ATGTAGTGACCAAGGATTGCTCCAACTTCATCACCACGAAGCATTCGCCAGCCTTCGCCAGGAACATTGATAGCACCTGCGCAGCGATCAGCATCAGGATCATTTGCGATGACTATGTCAGCGCCGACTTCTGCGGCAAGCTTTAGTGAGAGATCTATCGCGCCCGGCTCTTCAGGATTTGGGAATTTAACCGTAGGAAAATCAGGATCAGGTTGCGCCTGCTCTTTAACAAGAATCGGAGTGCTAAATCCGGCCGCTTTAAATGTTGCGAGCAAGGTTTCAGTTCCAACGCCATGCATTGCGCTATACACAACTCGAACATCGCCCTCTATTCGCGCAAGGTTAGAAGTTGCCTCAACATATTGATTGAAGAGGTCATCATTAAGGATTTCCCAGTTGGTTCCCTTTTGTTGCAAAGCGTCGATAGAAGCAATTTCATAAGCAATTTGTTCGTCAGCCGGTGGAACAATCTGGGATCCTGCGTAGCGCACACCATCAACGCTTGCGCCTAAGTAAACTTTGTAGCCGTTATCTTGTGGGGGGTTGTGGCTTGCTGTCACCATAATTCCGACGTCGGCTCCGAGTGCATTGACTGCATAAGCCAAGACTGGGGTTGGAAGAGGTCGAGGAAGTACCCATACTTTCATTCCTGCACCTGTAAATATTTGTGCAGACTCTTCGGTGAAATCTTCTGATCCGTACCTTGCATCCCGCCCAATTACAACGCTCTTAAGCCCACGCTTTTTCATATAGGCAGCGATTCCGGCAGATGCACGTTGAACAACCGCGCGGTTCATGCAGGAAGGACCGGGTCCGACAGGTCCTCGCAGTCCGGCTGTGCCAAATTGCAAGAAACCAGAGAATGATTTTTTTAGTTCAACTCCATTTCCCTCGTCAAGCCATTCTCGAAGTTTGGATGCCGTTTTTGGATCTGGATCAAGGGAAATCCACTTTTCAACTTCTGCAATTAATTCTATGTTCATAGCCGTGGCAATACCTTTGCAAGCAAAGTCCCAATGCGTCCGGCGGATACTTTTCCAGCTGCCATCACTTCCTCATGACTGAGTTTTTCGCCAGTCATCCCTGCCGCTGCATTTGTAACAAGTGAAATTCCAAGGACCTCGGCGCCGAGCGCATGAGCTGCAACCGCCTCAGGAACCGTCGACATTCCAACCAAGTCAGCGCCCATTGTGCGAATCATGTTTATTTCAGCAGGTGTCTCGTATGAAGGTCCGCGCCAATGGGCGTAGACACCTTCGGCGAGGGAAGGATCTTCAGATTGAACCAGCGCGCGAAGTCGCTTGCTGTAGCAATCAGTTAAATCTACAAAGTTTGCACCAATAAGTGGGCTAACTCCCGTGAGTGAAATATGGTCGCGAATTAATACTGGTTGGCCAACGTGGTAATCCCTATTTATTCCGCCACAGGCATTTGTCAGTACAACGACACCGCAGCCAGCTTTCACGGCAGTGCGCACTCCATGAACAACCGGCTCGATACCTTTACCCTCGTAAAGATGGGTTCTTCCAAGAAATACTAAAGCGCTAACTGTGCCGTTCGGGCCTTGTAAATCATACGAACGAATCTTTCCACCGTGGCCAACAACCGTTGGAGGTAAGAATCCCGGAAGATCAGTTGCGGGAAACTCGTGAGTTGGCGTTCCCAAGCTATCTGCGGCGTCCACCCAACCTGAGCCCATGACGAGTGCAACATGGTGCTTGCTCTTGCCAGTTAATTCTTCAAGTTTCTTGGCTGCAATTTCCGCAGTACCGATTGGGTCAGAATAAAGATCGCTCATGTGAGCAATTTACTGCAAGTTCCTTGATTTAAGGAGCGTCCTCAATCACACATAGATTTTGACCGCTGGCAACTGTTTGTCCGACGCCAACGCTCAACTTGGCGATGATTCCCTCTTTATGAGCAACTAATGGTTGTTCCATTTTCATTGCTTCCAAGACCACTATGAGGTCACCTTGAACGACTCTGTCGCCATTTGCTTTGAGAATCTTTACAACAGTGCCTTGCATTGGACTATCTACGCTATTTCCAGAAGATTTACCAAGGATATTGCTCTTAATTTTTCTTCGTTTTTGCGTTTGTTCTTGCGTGTGTAGTACGACTTCAAATCGATGCCCATTAATTTCAGCAACAACTTTTTGTTCTGAAGCCTTTGATTCAGCAACGCCCTGTTTGTAGTTAAAAGCGGGGATCGTATTCTTAAATTCCTTTTCGATATAACTTGTGTAGACCTTGAAATCCTCTGTGAAATTCGGATCTTCAACAATAGCTCTATGGAATGGCAGGGCAGTTGCTAATCCGCCAATCTCAAATTCTTTAAGTGCACGACGGGCACGCTCGATTGCCTCTTCACGAGTTGCCGCTGTAACAATCAACTTTGCAAGAAGAGAATCAAAGTGCGATCCGACGGTGTGTCCATGATCAAAACCAGCATCAATTCGAACCCCCGGCCCATCTGGAACTTCCCACGCGGTGATGGTGCCTAGTGATGGAAGGAAACCATTGCCTGGGTCTTCTCCATTGATACGAAATTCAATACTGTGCCCTCGAACTACAGGGTCAATCGGACTGATTTCTTCACCTGAAGCAATACGAAATTGCATGCGGACAAGGTCGATACCAGTGACTTCTTCACTTACAGGGTGCTCTACTTGCAAGCGGGTGTTCACTTCAAGAAACGAGATTGTGCCATCTGAACCGATGAGAAATTCACAAGTTCCTGCTCCAACGTAACCGGCAGCTTTCATAATTGCTTTTGAAGAAGTGTAAAGCTGGTTCTCTTGTGCGTCTGTAAGAAATGGCGCAGGAGCTTCCTCAACAAGTTTTTGATGGCGACGTTGCAAGGAGCAATCTCGCGTACTTACTACAACCGCATTTCCGTGCGCATCTACCAAGACTTGAGTTTCAACGTGACGAGGCTTGTCCAAGTACCTTTCAACAAAGCATTCTCCGCGTCCAAATCCAGTTATCGCTTCACGCACTGCTGAAGCAAAAAGTTCTGGGATATCTTCCATTTTGTATGCAACTTTTAGTCCACGTCCGCCACCACCATGTGCTGCTTTGATGGCAACAGGAAGTCCGTGTTCTTCTGCGAAAGCGATAATTTCTTCGGCTGTATCAACTGGGTCGATAGTTCCTGCAACTAGCGGTGCTCCAACTTCGGCTGCAATCTTTCGTGCAGAAACTTTATCTCCCAGTGCACGGATTGCTGCTGGGGGAGGTCCAATCCAAACTAGGCCTGCAGCAATAACTCGATCTGCAAAGTCAGCATTCTCCGAAAGGAAGCCATATCCAGGGTGAACAGCATCGGCGCCGGATTCCTTTGCGAGGGCAAGAATTTTTTCTTGATCTAAATATGTTTCAGCAGCCGACAAGCCGTTAAGAGCATAGGCGTCAGTTGCTAGAGCGACGTGAAGAGAGTTCCTGTCTTCGTCGGAATAAATTGCTATTGACTTGATGCCGTGATCGGCACAAGCCCTAGCCACACGCACCGCAATCTCACCGCGATTAGCTATAAGAACCGCTGAAATTTTCTTCGTCATGCACGCACCTGTTCTCTGCTGAGATCTGACCACTGTAAACCAAGATTTAGAACTATTTTGCGCAAAGTTGGAAGCGACAACCCGATTATTCCACTCGGGTCACCCTCAATGTGAGTGATGAAAGGCGCACTTAAGCCGTCGAGGGTAAATCCACCCGCGACGTTTAAAGGCTCACCGGAGTCCACATAATTTTGAATCTCATTTTCACTCATTTTCGCAAAATGCACTCGGGCTGTAGAGAGATCCGAGACTTCAATGCCTTGAGCTGTATCGATGACGGAGTGTCCAGTGTGTAGAAGCCCAGACTTACCGCTGAGTGCGCGAGCTCGTTCAATTGCATTTTCGCGAGTACCTGGCTTGCCAAGAGATTCGCCTTCAAATTCAAAAGTTGAATCACATCCGATAATCAAGGCGTTTTCTCCACACTCAAAAGAATCCTTAACTGTGTGAGCCTTCATAATCGCAAGCGCAAGCACCATCTCTGATGGAGGAAGTTTAGTAATTTCTGGATTTTCCTCATCGACTCCGCTGACTAGGACTTCAAATTCAATATTTACCGACTCGAGGAGTCGCTTACGTGAGGGAGAGGCTGATGCCAAAATAATGCGACGAGTCATTGACCTCTTGTGCCCCATTCGCGAGGAAGAGATTGTTGAATCTTTAGACGACTCCACGAGCCTCGAAATGCCTTATTTGGATTCTGATTTCGTTCAATCTCTTCAAGTGCGATTTGGAGCGCACTCATTTCAGGTCCGGTTGCTGTTCCAGAAAGGACTGTGAACTTTCGGAACTTTCTTCGTCTACGAATGATGGCCATGATCTTCCTAAAGAGGAATATTTCCGTGTTTGCGAGTCGGTAGATCGACGCGCTTGTTTCGCAGTGCACGGAGTGCCTTTGTAATTTCCTGGCGAGTTTGGTGAGGTTCAATTACTGAATCGATAAAACCGCGATCTGCTGCAATATATGGATTCAATAGCTCTTCTTCATATTTATCTAACAGTTCCTTGGATTTAGCAGGTTCTGCTGCAATTTCCTTGCGGTAAAGAACGTTAATCGCACCTTGTGCTCCCATGACAGCAATTTGAGAGGTTGGCCAGGCAAGGTTGATATCCGATCCAAGGTGTTTAGAACCCATCACGATATATGCACCGCCGTATGCCTTACGCGTGATTACAGTGACTAGCGGGACTGAAGCTTCAGCGTAGGCATATAGAAGCTTTGCGCCTCGGCGAATTATTCCATTCCATTCTTGTTCAGTTCCTGGAAGGAAGCCCGGCGTATCAACAATTGTAATTACGGGAATACCGAAAGCATCGCAGGTACGCACAAAGCGCGCAGCCTTTTCGGAAGCGTCGATATCCAACGTTCCAGCAAACTGTGATGGTTGATTCGCGATTATTCCTACGGAATGTCCCTCGATGCGACCAAACCCAACCAGAATATTTGGTGCAAAGAGGCTGTGCACTTCAAGGAAATCAGCCTCATCCAAAATAGCTTCAACGACAGTTCTGATGTCATAAGGCTTATTTGCATCATCAGGTATCAACGAATCAAGAGCTCGATCATTTGGTGAGCTATCCATAGATTCAGTTGCAGGCAGAATAGGAGAATCATCTAAGTTGTTGCTTGGCAAATAAGAGAGAACGGCTTTCACATATTCCAGAGCTTCTTCTTCGGTCTCTGCTAAGTAATGAGAATTTCCTGTCTTTGTATTGTGCGCACGCGCACCGCCAAGATCTTCCATTGTCACTTCTTCACCTGTCACAGCTTTGATTACATCTGGACCGGTTATGAACATATGAGACTTTTCATCGACCATGATTGTGAAGTCGGTTATTGCAGGTGAGTAAACCGCACCGCCGGCGCATGGTCCAAGAATCACAGAAATTTGCGGAATGACGCCAGAGGACCTGACGTTGCGCTTAAAGATCTCGCCATATTGGCTAAGGGAGGCGACACCTTCTTGAATACGCGCGCCACCTGAATCATTGAGCCCAATCATTGGAATACCGCTTTTGAGTGCGAAGTCCATAACTTTTGTTATCTTCTTACCCATCACTTCGCCAAGGCTTCCACCAAGAACAAGAAAATCTTGTGAATAGACAGCAACAGTTCGGCCATCGATTGTTCCGTACCCAGTGACGACTCCATCGCCCAGTGGATGACTCTTCTCCATGCCGAAGCGATCTGCATGGTGCGTAGAGAAAGCATCAAATTCGACGAACGATCCTTCGTCAAGCAATAAAGCCAGACGCTGGCGAGCAGTTAATTTGCCTGCTGCCTCTCGCTTTTCAAGAGCCGCTTCAGATGCAACATTTTGAGATGCCTCGACTCGTCGACGTAAATCGGTGAGCTTGTCTTTGGTTGTACGAATATCATCAGTCACGGGTCTAAGGTACTAGGGAAGGACCCCTATTAGAAATAGGAAAAGTAATGACAGGCGCAGAAATACCGCTTCTTGATGTTGAGAAGCTCTCCTACCTACTAGTAGACGGTTACTGGCAGGTATCTGTATTTGATGAAATAGATTCCACGCAAACTTACTTGACCTCTAAAACAGCAGTGCATGGTGAAGTAATAGCGGCAGAATTTCAAAGTGCCGGTCGCGGAAGACTTGATCGAAGTTTTGAAGCCAACAAATCAAAGTCCTTATTATTTTCTTTCTATATTGAACCGAGTCGAGAGCGAGATTCTTGGGGCTGGATTCCACTTCTTGCAGGGATGGCAGTTGAGAGAGTTCTGAATAAGCAAAAAAAAATATTTTCAACAAAGTGGCCAAATGATTTACTTGTCACAAATTCAATATCAAATGGAAAAGTTGCAGGAATTTTGACGCAGACACATCAAACAGGTTTGGTCGTTGGAATCGGAATAAATATTGCAATGTTACGAGAGGAACTTCCGGTCATAACCGCGACTTCTCTGGCTCTAAACGAAATTCAGGAGTTAGATCGCAACTTGTATTTATCTCAAATCCTTAAAGAATTTTCACAATTGTTGGGCGAGTGGGAGGAATTCCACGACTTCTCATCGTCTTACTCCAAAACATGCGCCACAATCGGGGCAAATGTTCAGGTACACGGAGTCGGTGACCTGGTTGAGTCTGGAAAAGCTATCGGGGTAGGCGTAAGTGGTGAATTGCTCCTCGAAGGAGACCGCCACATCTATTCCGGAGACGTCATTCATCTTTATACTTAAATTATGGATTCACTTATTCCTGATGAGTATCAAGCACTTCGAGAGAGCGTGCGCGCTCTAGCCGAGAAGAAGATTGCACCGTTCGCGCATGATGTGGATGAAAAAGCGCGGTTTCCAAGCGAGGCTTCGCAAGCGCTGATAGCTGCTGATCTCTTTGCAGCTCATGTCGATAGCAAGTTCGGGGGACAAGGGGCGGATGCTCTTGCGACTGTAATTATTATTGAAGAAATTGCACGCGTTTGTGGTTCCTCCTCGTTAATTCCAGCAGTGAACAAACTTGGTTCAGTTCCATTAATTCTTGCTGGAAATGAAGAGCAAAAAAAGAAGTACCTTCCACAATTAGTGAAAGGAAGAGGGTTTTCGTACTGCCTTTCAGAATCAGAAGCAGGCTCCGACGCCGCTGCTATGAAAACAAAAGCGGTGCGCGACGGGGAGAATTGGGTAATTAGCGGGAGTAAGAAATGGATTTCGAATGCAGGCGAATCTGAGTTTTACACAGTCTTAGCAAGTACGAATCCTGAACTTGGCTCTAAGGGAATTACTGCGTTTATTGTTGAGAAAAGTGATGCCGGTGTTTCATTTGGTGCGCATGAGAAGAAGATGGGCTTCAAGGGATCGCCCACCCGTGAGGTTTATTTTGACTCTGTTGTTTTATCCGATGATAGACGCATAGGAGACATTGGATCTGGCTTCAGTTTGGCCATGCGGACTCTAGACCACACACGAATTACGATTGCAGCCCAAGCGCTGGGCATTGCCCAAGGCGCATTTGAAGCTGCTGAAAAGTATTCACATGAAAGAATGCAATTTAAGAAACCCATATTTGATTTTCAAGGAATTCAATTCATGCTTGCTGACATGGCGATGAATATTGCCGCAGCAAGAGAATTAACTTACGCAGCAGCCGTAAAGAGTGAGCGAGGCGAAAAAGATCTGACCTTTTATTCAGCCGCAGCCAAGTGTTTTGCTAGTGATACTGCAATGAAAGTTACTACGGATGCTGTGCAGGTTTTAGGTGGATACGGATATGTGAGTGACTATCCGGTGGAAAGAATGATGCGCGATGCGAAGTTAACCCAAATTTACGAAGGAACAAATCAGGTTCAGCGAATTGTGATGGCACGCCATTTTGGCGACCTTTAGTTAAATCGAAGTACTAATTCGGGAGTAGCCGCAGCATCTACTTTTTGGTCATGCTCCTCATGAGGTAAGAGATTGCTTGTGAGCTCTCCATGATGCACTAAGGCAATTTTCCAAGCGCTCAATCGTGGAAGAGCTCGATCATAAGAACCGCCACCCTGACCCAATCTGTTGCCTTCTCGATCAACATGAAGGGCTGGAATTATCACCACTCCAATTTTCGAAAGATCATCAAAAGTAGGACCAACTGGCTCGCTCTCCCCGTCCCATTCAACCCACTCGAGATCGTTGTCGGCTAGCAATCGTGGGACCAAAACTTGCTTTCCTTCGGCCTTCAGCCGTGCATTTATGT
>CAIUFY010000054.1 GCA_903898555.1 uncultured Actinomycetes bacterium | reverse complement strand
CTTTTCAGCTGGGCAGTGATCTGTGTGAATTCCGATGTTGACGTTGTAATTCTTGGCAACGACGTGTGCGTACTCTGCGAGTGCAACTGCGCCATCAACCATGTTCTTGACTGTTGAGCCTGAAAGATATTCAGCCCCACCCCAAGAAATTTGAATAATTCCATCTGACTCAGCCTCTGCAAAACCGCGAAGGGCGCCAATCAACGTCTGCGACGATGAAACGTTAATTGCTGGATATGCAAAAGCTCCGGCTTTCGCGCGATCGAGCATCTCTGCATAAATTTCAGGGGTTGCAATGGCCATTTAAGTCTCCCAAGTGAGTTGAGGTGGTGCTAGAAAATCTAGTAAAACTTCACCAGTCTCAACACTGGGCGGTGAGCCTTACGGCTAATCCCACCACATTTTGGGGTGGATTGGAAAACCGGCGCTCCCAAAATAGGCCTCTCGAGAGCGCTGGTCTGCATCCTTACGGTCTATTTATAGGCCAAATCGAGCGGCAAGGGCTGAAAGCCCGATTAACCCGAGGTTTGAGTGGAAGAGAAACCTGGCCGCTTTGGCAGCCACCTTCACTACGGTGCTGACTAAGTGGACTCGGCTTACTGCCTCGCCCAAACGTAACCATCCAAGCATTGTGTACTCCTTTCTAATTCCTCCATGAAAGAACAAATGGAACATTGGGCAGAAAGTACGCAAATAATTTCTGATAAATATTTTCGAATATCACTAGTGGGGATAACCCGGGGTGTGTAACCTCGCGTGAGTGAGTACGGACAAACAACATGAATCCATCGATAACCTCGGTAGCGAAAATCGTCATTTTCCCCCATCTGCAGAATTTTCGGCCCAGGCAAATGCCCAACCGGGTATTTATGAAGAGGCAGCCAGCGATCGTTTAGGTTTTTGGGCAAAACAAGCTGGTGCACTTCACTGGACCAAGACATGGGATGAAGTTCTGGATTGGAAAGTTCCATTCGCAAAATGGTTTGTTGGTGGCAAATTAAATGCTTCGTATAACTGTTTAGACCGTCACGTTATTGAAGGCCGCGGAGATCGCGTTGCATATTATTTTGAAGGCGAACCAGGAGATACTCGCACAATAACTTATGCTCAAATGTTGCATGATGTTAAGAAAGCGTCCAACGCACTTATTGAACTTGGCGTAAAAGCTGGCGATCGAGTTGCGATCTATATGCCGATGATTCCTGAAGCAGCTGTGGCAATGTTGGCATGTGCTCGAATTGGCGCCGCCCACTCAGTTGTCTTTGGCGGATTCTCTGCTGACTCACTTCTTGCACGAATTCAAGATGCAGATGCAACTCTAGTCATCACATCAGATGGGGGTTACCGAAAAGGTGCCGCCTTCGCATTGAAGCCAGCGGTCGACGAAGCACTCAAGGGTGAGACAAATGTTAAGAAAGTTCTTGTTGTTAAGCGCACTGGTCAAGAAACAGAATTTGATGACACCCGCGATGTATGGTGGCACGATATAGTTGAGCGCCAAAGCGCGGAACATGAAGCTGAAAGTTTTGATTCAGAACATATTCTCTTCATTCTCTACACATCAGGTACGACTGCTAAGCCAAAAGGAATCTTCCACACTACGGGGGGATACCTGACGCAAGCGGCCTATACACACAAGATTGTTTTTGATATCAAGCCTGAAAAAGATGTTTATTGGTGCACCGCAGATATCGGATGGATTACCGGGCACTCGTATGTTGTTTATGGCCCAATGATTAACGGCGCAACACAAGTTATGTATGAGGGAACTCCTGATACGCCAACTAAGGGTCGCCTCTTTGAAATCATTGAAAAATGGCTCCACCGCGAACTGGGGTCATGACTCATCAGCCACCGCCACCAGCAGCTATGCCTCCAGATACCGAGAGTTCCTCGCCGGTTCGTCCCGCCTGGCGGGTCAAGCAATGGGCTTTTTCG
>CAIUFY010000053.1 GCA_903898555.1 uncultured Actinomycetes bacterium | reverse complement strand
GCCTGACCTTTGATATTCGAAAGGTTAAGGAGTCGAGCGAACCATCACTTATTTCATTGCAAAGATTTATATCAAGCATATGCACAGCAAGAAGAGATTGGAACGGAGAAGTGCTCTCAGTCCGCGGGTCAGACACTTTGGCGCTTTCTGCCGCTGTGCAAATACCGCCGAGCTCCTTGCAATTGGGGCTTTCTGCCTCCGGCTTACTCTTTACAAACTCAAAGAAGGCTTAAGAGCGATGATTCTTCCCAGAACTCCGTTGATATAACCCGCAGATTCATCAGTGGATAACTCTTTAGCTAGCGATACTGCTTCTGAGACCGCAATCTTGTCATCAAGTTCCTCTGTCCACAGGATTTCAAAGAGAGCAATACGCAAGAGATTTCGATCGATTGATGGCATGCGGTCCAAATCCCAACCTTGGGCGTATGTAACGATGAGTTCATCAATTTTCTCAATATGTTCATTTACGCCAAGAAGAAGTGCCTTGACGTACTCTCCTTCAGAAAGTTCATCTGCCGGACGGCCTGCGTAAATATCTAAAGCAACAGCTTTTCTCATATCTGCTTCGTATAAGAAATCCAGAGCTCGTTTTCTTGCTTTTCGACGGGCGCTCATGGCTGACCGCTATTAATTCGAGCGGCCGAGATAAGAACCATTGCGTGTATCAACAAGAACCTTTTCGTCTTGCTTGATAAACAACGGAACTTGAATGGTGATACCGGTTTCAACAGTTGCTGGCTTTGTTCCGCCTGAAGAGCGATCTCCTTGTAGCCCTGGCTCTGTGTATGTGATTGTTAATTCTACAGACGCAGGTAATTCAATGTACAAAGGATTGCCCTCGTGAATTGCCACAATTGCTTCGCAGTTTTCGAGCATGTAGTTAACTGACTCGCCAACAACGCTCTCTGGAATTGAAATTTGATCAAAATTCTTCGCATCCATAAACATAAAATCATCACCGTCGCGGTACAAGAAGGTCATGTCACGCTTCTCAAGGGTTGCAATTTCAACCTTTACGCCAGCATTAAAAGTCTTTTCAACAACTTTTCCAGATAGAACTTGACGCATCTTTGTACGAACGAATGCTGGACCTTTACCTGGCTTAACGTGTTGGAACTCGATTACGGTCCAAAGTTGACCATCGATATCCAGGGTCATGCCGTTCTTTAAATCATTTGTTGTTGCCATGAGTTAAGCCCAATCCATTCCTATATGTTCTATACGTCGTGTATGCCAAGAGTGCACACTAGAAAATTACTTCCAGCCGAGAAGAATACCCGAGCATTTGACCCTACTTTTGCATCTCCTTGAGCGCGATTAGCGCTAAACGGTAGGAATCGGGACCAAATCCAGCAATAGTCCCCGAAGCAATACCTGAAATCACTGAGGTATGTCGGAATTCTTCGCGTCGAAGTGGGTTACTGATATGGACTTCAATCAGAGGAGAAGTCAGCATTTCTGCAGCATCTCTGATTGCGTAGGAGTAGTGAGTGAATGCCGCGGGATTAATAATCACGGGAATTTTCGCTTCTGCCGCTTCATGCAGCCATGAAATGATGTCAACTTCGCTATCGCTCTGGCGTACATCTGCCAAGAAACCTAGAGCCGCACCTTGAGTCTCGATGAAGAGTTTGAGCCCCGCAAAATCAAGCTTGCCGTAAACCGATGAATCACGGAGATCAAGCCGACCTAAATTCGGACCATTAAGTACAAGAACTTTCATGCCTGAATTCTCTCATATGTAGCTTGCAACAAATCAGCTGAAACATCTTCAAGCCAGTGCGGGTTTTCAAGACTATTAAGCCCAATAAAACGCAACATAGCGCCCCTAGATTTCTTGTCAGAACGCATTAGCTCTAACAGCGGACCAAAAGGCACATTCGTTGAGATAGGTAAGCCAAACTGCTTCAAGAGTGATCGATGTAGATCAATAATTTCATCCTTAAGGCCGATCATCTTCCCGCTAAGTTCCGCTGCAAAAACCAGTCCGACAGCCACTGCCTCCCCATGCCGCATTTCATAATGCGAATATTTTTCTAGGGCATGTCCGAAAGTATGACCATAGTTAAGTATTTCTCGGAGTTTGCTCTCATGGAAATCTTGGGAAACGACATCTGCTTTTACGCTAATACTTCTAAAAATTAACTCCTCTGCCACTTCGCGTGCAGAATCAACGGTATTGCGCGACTGGAGAATATTTAAGATTTCCTCATCTTGAATAAACCCAACCTTTATTACCTCCGCTAACCCTGCTGCAAAGTCTCGATCAGAAAGCGTCTTCAAGAATCTAAGGTCGACAAAAACACCACTTGGCGAATGAAAAGAGCCTATGAGGTTCTTTCCTGCATGACTATTAATCCCAGTCTTTCCTCCAACAGAAGCATCGACCATCGCCGCTAAAGTGGTAGGAATTGCATACCAAGAAATACCGCGGAGCCAAGTTGCAGCAGCAAAACCGCCAAGATCTGTTGTTGCTCCTCCCCCAATAGCGACAAGAGCGTCAGAACGAGTTAAGCCTGCTTGCGCCATCGCTTGCCAAATGCCTTCAAGAACTGAAATATCTTTTTGGTGCTCTCCATCAGAGACTATATGAATGACAGCATTATCGATCGGGTGCAGAAACTTCTCTATGTGATAGGTGTCGGCCAAATATTGCGTCGTGAGGATAAATACTTTTGAATGAGACTGGCTTACATCATGTAGGACACCTTCGAAATGTTCATCGATATGCACTTTATATTCATGTTCCGCATTTACGGTGATGTGCCTCATTTGTTCTCCAGGTATTGTGAGATGACTTCTGCCACTTCGGCAGGTTTCATCGAATCAGTGGAAATAGAAAATCCAGAAAGTCGTTCATAAATTGGCGTGCGTTGCTCCATAAGAGCAAGCCACTGTTGCCGTGGATTTATCATCAACATTGGTCGATCCTTATTGAATCCAACGCGAGGCGCCGCTTGCGAAATACTCACCTGTAAGAGAATCACTCTGGCCTTGAGCAGAGCAAGTAAATCCTGGGTAGCAACACTCAAAATTGATCCGCCGCCAAGTGATACAACACCATCAAAATCCTTTAACGCTTGAGCAACCACTTCTCGTTCGATTTCCCGAAAGAAGGGTTCGCCGTCTTCAACGAAAATATCTGAGATCTTCTTTCCACACCGTGCTTCTATAAGTTGATCAGTGTCGTGAAACGAGCAACCTAATCGCTTTGCCAACGCCTTGCCTACAGTCGACTTTCCTGCTCCTGGCGGCCCTATCAGGATTGCACGCGGGGATCTTTTCACCAGAATTTTCCAACAACTACTTAATCTGCAAGTTAGCCATGTATGTGTCGAAATTTCGACGAGTCTGCGCAACAGAATCTCCGCCAAACTTTTCAAGCACAGCATCAGCCAGCACAAGTGCACACATTGCTTCGGCAACAATTGCAGCCGCAGGAACAGCGCAGACATCCGAACGTTGGTTGATAGCTTTAGCCGGCTCCCCTGTTGTTACATCGATTGTGTCAAGAGCGCGAGGAATAGTTGAAATTGGTTTCATTGCCGCGCGAACTCGAAGAACTTCTCCATTACTCATTCCGCCCTCAGTGCCACCGGCGCGATCGCTTCGACGAACAACGTGCCCATTTGAGCCAGGCTCAATTTCATCATGCGCGACCGAGCCTCTTCGCTTGGCTGTTCTAAATCCATCGCCTAACTCGACACCCTTGATGGCTTGAATTCCCATCATTGCACCTGCCAAGCGTGCATCTAATCTGCGGTCCCAGTGGGCATGAGAACCCAAGCCTGGGGGCAAGTTATATGCAAGGACTTCGACAACTCCGCCGAGTGTGTCTCCCTCCGAATGCGCTAAATCGATTTCTGCAACCATCTTTACGCTTGTAATTGGATCTGCGCAACGAACAGGATCACCATCAATCCTGGCTCTATCTTCAAAAGTCGGGGTAGGAAAATCTTCTGGAACTTCAACGCTACCGATAGAAATTACATGTGAGGAAATCTTTATTCCTACAGTTTGCTCAAGGAAGGCCCTTGCGACCGATCCAAGCGCAACTCGTGCTGCAGTCTCTCGAGCACTTGCACGCTCAAGAATTGGACGAGCATCAAGGAAATCATATTTCTGCATGCCAACTAAATCTGCATGTCCGGGACGCGGGCGTGTGAGAGGAGCGTTTCTTGCAAGAGCTCCCAATACTTCTGCATCAACTGGATCTGCCGACATAACTTTTTCCCACTTTGGCCACTCTGAATTAGCCACCTGAATAGCTATCGGGCCACCTTGGCTCTCGCCGTGACGTACTCCGCCCAAAATAGAAACTACATCGGCCTCAAAATTTTGACGAGCGCCTCGGCCGTATCCAAGACGTCTACGTTGAAGGTCTGCATCGATATCCGCCGTCGTGATTTTTACATGCGATGGCAAACCTTCGAGAATCGCAGACAGAGCTTCTCCGTGAGACTCACCGGCTGTCAGCCAACGCAACATAATTCCCCCAAGTTTAGGGTTCTATTCTGGCAGAAATGAAGGCCTACGCGTGGCACATATCGCTTTCTGAGACGCAATTTAACTATAT
The DNA here is from genome assembly GCA_903898555.1 of uncultured Actinomycetes bacterium. Classification (GTDB taxonomy): domain Bacteria; phylum Actinomycetota; class Actinomycetes; order Nanopelagicales; family Nanopelagicaceae; genus PALSA-747. Next base: position 14,076 of record CAIUFY010000053.1, on the reverse strand, counting down.
TTAAATATTACGTGTGTCGGACTGTTTTGCGAGGACTTCCTCAAGAAGTGTTGCGCGCATGGTTGCATAATCAAAACTTGCGCCCGTCATTAGCTGTATCTGATCAAGGGCCTGTTCTACAAGTAAATCCAAGCCGTGCTTGACGCTACCACCGAGAGAGATCCATTTCGCAGAGAGTTGGGTTGGCCATGGATTATACAAAACCTCGATCAGAGTCCCGTTGGCAGCAGTCATCGCATGCGCCAGCGAATCAGTGACGCCCGCGGGAGTAGTTGAAATAACTAAGTCGAACTGCGACAAATCACTATTCATCGGACGAAATCTCAATGATGTGGAATCCACGCATTTTTCAAGAGCGCCATCCCGCGAAGTAGTTCTTCTGAGAATATTCACATGCTCGACCATTCCATCGAGAGCTCCAAGAGCCGCCCGAGCTGTACCGCCTGCGCCGATGATGGCAACGTTAGAGAATGTAAGGGAAGAAAGAAAACGATCAAATGCCAAAACATCGGTAGAGATTCCTCTAAAAGATTTCCCAAACTTGATTAACGTATTTACTGAACTAATCTTTTGCGCCCTAGGGTCCAGTGATATATCAAGTTCTGGCAAAAATGAAGCCTCTTTCAAAGGCATCGTAAGGGAGAAACCTGTCCATTCTTCGCGCATCGCGCCGCTCAAGAAATTTGGAAAATTCGGAAAATCCAGTTCAATGCGGGTGTAATCCCCATCTATGCCTAAGATTTCGTAGGCTCGATTATGCAAAAAAGGCGAGAGGGAATGAGTAATTGGCGTTCCGAGTACTGCCGCTTTAATCATTTAAATGCCCCTGCCGCCCTATTCTTATTATATTCAGTAACCCACTTTTGAAACTCAGCATAATCCTTTGTAAATCTAGTGTCGTGCGGTTTCACGGTTATAAAGTACAAATAATCACTTGCCAGTGGGTGTAGCGCTGCGTGAATTGCTAATTCTCCTGGATTAGAAATTGGAGTTGGTGGCAAGCCGACATATTTGTATGTGTTGTATGGAGAATTAATTTTTGTTGCAGCGGTCGATAGTGCTATCTGCCCACGAAGACCGGCCGCATATTGCACTGTCGAATTGAGTTGCAAAGGCATTCCAATTCTTAATCGATTATAAATAACGCCCGCAACCTTGGCGAAATCACCAGCATCGCCCTCGATCTGCACCATGGATGCAATGGTAAGTACCTGGTAGGAGTTATAAGAATTGAGCCCTTTTTCCAACTTAAGCTCGCGAGACTTAACAGAAAATTTACTGACCATGGCTTGTATGGCCTCTTGCAAAGTTGTTCCAGGGGCGAAAGTGTAAGAAGCTGGGAAGAGCTGTCCTTCAAGGCTGCCACGAGTATTGCTCAGAAAGGGCTTTATTTTCCTTATGGCCGCCGTTGCAGATATCGACTTACTTATATTCGCATCTTTTTCGACAACTTTTAATACATCCGAGAGAGTTGTACCTTCAACAATATTCACCATGTTTGTAAATCTCTTGCGGTCCAAAAGTTGGCTCAGCGCTTCTGCCGAGGAAATATGGCTTTCAATCCTGTGGCTGCCCGGAGAAATTCCCTGAGCTCCGCTTGATGGTTGATTTGCAAGTGCAATAAAGGCAGAAGCTTCCTTAATAATGCCCCTGCTTTGCAATTCTTTAGCGATAGCTGCGCCAAATTCTCCGTCTGATACGACGATGATTTTTTCAACACCAGGTTTACCAGTTGGATAGTCATGAACAGGACGAGTAGCCGTATAGATACTAAAACCCAGTGAGACGATTAGTGCTGTAAGAATATATTTTCTTGTATTTGCCCTATACGTCATGGAGCTTCTCTTTACTCAAGGCCATTTCCAGAATGGTTGCAGCGGCTGCTGCGTCTATGAACGACTTCGCCTGCTTTGAATTCTTTCCAGAAGCCTGTAACGATCTGGCCGCCGATACAGTACTAAGTCTTTCATCGATACGAACAATAGGAATATCAAAATTTGCCAAAAGGGTTGCGATGAACTCTTCTACTGATTTCATCTTCGCGCTTTCGGCTCCCGATAAATGTCGTGGGATTCCAACCGCAAAATAGATAGGATCGTTTTCGGCGACAAGTTTCGCGACTTCCGAGATTACATCTGCGCTCGTTGCAATAACACCGTGAGGCGTTGCAAGAAGTCCGGATGCGTCAGAAATTGCTACACCGATTCGAACATCGCCATAATCAAAAGCGATTCTGCGTCCTGAACGCATTACTTACCCGCTGAAGACCTGAGGGATGCCTTAATTTCACGAATTGCATCTGCAATGTTTGATGCGTTAACTCCACCGCCTTGTGCAAAATCATCTTTTCCGCCACCGCCACCGCCAAGGACGGTCGATCCAATCTTGACGAGAGCACCAGCTTTAGCTCCTGCGGTGCGCGCACCATCAGAAACGGCAACTACAAGCGTAACTTTCTCTCCCGAAGTCGAGATGAGTCCAACCACAGAATGTGAATTTCGATTACGAAGATCAAGAGCGATAGTACGAAGATCGTCAACAGAAATGCCATCGCCAATATGTTCAACAATCGTTGAAATACCTTCGATTAGTTCGACTTTCTCAAGAAGCGATGAAGCTCCAGCTAGAGCTTGAGCCGACTTAACGGTTGCAAGTTCTTTTTCAATCGACTTCATCTTTTCCAAGAGGTCAGAGATTCTTTCTGGCAATTCCTCAACGCGAGATCCCTTTATTAGCTCAGTCAGAGAATTCAATAACACATGTTCTTTGGCTAAGAAATTGAAGGCATCAAACCCAACGAGAGCCTCGACGCGTCGAACCCCAGCGCCAATTGATGACTCTCCCAACAACTTTACAAGTCCAAGTTCAGCAGATGAACGAACGTGAGTTCCTCCGCAAAGCTCACGAGCCCAATCCCCCACACTCACTACTCTTACTGTCTCACCATATTTCTCACCAAATAGCGCCATGGCTCCTATAGCCATTGCTTCTGGCTGAGTCATCTCTTCTGCAGTTACGGCAAGGTTTTCAAGCAATAATGAATTTACCCGTTGCTCAACATCACGCATCACCGAAACAGGCAAATTTCCGGACGCAGGAAAATCAAAACGGAAACGTCCAGGAGCATTCTCTGAACCTGCTTGCGTTGCAGTCTCTCCAAGTGATTCTCGAAACGCCTTGTGCACCATGTGAGTGGCAGTGTGCGCTCTTGAAATGGCCAAACGTCTTTCATTATCAATGGAAGCAAAAGCACTTTCGTTTATGGTTGCTTGACCACTTACAACGCGCCCGCGGTGTACAAAAAGCCCAGGTACTGGCTTTTGCACATCATCAATTTCGATGATTGCTCCATTAGCTAAGGTAATCAAACCTCCATCGGCAAGCTGTCCGCCGCCTTCCGCGTAAAAAGGAGTTCTATCTAAAACTATTTCCACTTCATCGTCCAAATTGGCCTCGTGGACAGATTTTCCATCAAGCAAAATTGCCTTGAGGCTGGCTTCCCCAGAAATCTCAGAATATCCAATAAATTTTGTAGCACCGTTGGCATCAAAGATCTTTCGGAATTCACTTACATCCGCGTGTCCTGTCTTCTTCGAGCGAGCATCTGCTTTCGCGCGATCCTTCTGCTCTTTCATAAGCCGGCGGAAACCATCTTCGTCAACGCTCAAGCCTTGCTCGCTTGCCATTTCAAGCGTTAAATCAAAAGGGAATCCATATGTATCGTGAAGTTTAAAAGCAGTATCGCCTGAAAGTTTTGAGCTCTTCTCTTTTTGAACATCCCCTACCGCAACATCAAATATTTGTGTTCCTGATTTCAATGTTTGCAAGAATGAATCTTCTTCACCGGTTGCTACAGCCAAAATTCTTTTCGAATCAGCCACTAATTCTGGATACTGTGGCCCCATAGCACCAATCGCCGCAGTGATCAGTTCGCCCGTATTATGATCGGGAGCTCCGAGAATTCGCATGTTTCGAATTGTGCGTCGCATCATTCGACGAAGCACGTAGCCGCGAGCTTCATTGCCGGGCAAGACTCCATCGCCGATTAACATCATCGCGGTACGAGCGTGGTCAGCTACAACACGTAGTGAGACATCGCTCTTTTGATCTTTGCCGTACTTCACACCCGAAAGTTCGGAAGCCTTTTGAAGTATTTGCATGGTTGTATCAATTTCATAAATATTTTCTACGCCTTGTAGGAGCGCTGCGGTGCGCTCTAAGCCAAGTCCCGTATCGATGCTCTTCGCAGGCAATTCTCCGACAATCGGGAACTCATCCTTTGTGCCGCCCTCACCACGTGTGTTCTGCATAAAGACTAGGTTCCACACTTCAAGGTAACGATCTTCGTCTGCTACAGGTCCACCTTCGCGTCCATAGGCAGGACCACGGTCATAATAAATTTCAGAACATGGACCACATGGTCCTGGCACACCCATCGACCAAAAATTATCAGCCATGCCGCGGCGCTGAATACGCTCACGAGGCACTCCGACTTTGTGGTGCCAAATATCGGCTGCTTCATCGTCGTTGAGATAAACCGTTACCCAAAGGCGCTCCTCGGGAAATCCGTATCCGCCCTCCGAGATTGGTTTGGTTAGAAGTTCCCAAGCCATCGTGATTGCGCCTTCTTTGAAGTAATCGCCGAAAGAGAAGTTTCCGCACATTTGGAAAAATGATGCATGGCGAGTTGTTTTGCCAACTTCGTCAATATCCAAAGTTCTGACGCATTTTTGCACTGATGTAGCTCGGGCAAATGGAGGTTTAACCTCGCCTAGAAAGTATGGCTTGAATGGAACCATGCCTGCGTTAACGAGCAATAGGTTAGGGTCGTCAGCAATCAGCGATGCTGAGGGTACGACGGTGTGATTGAGTCCTTGGCTATTGCCGCTCTCGAAAAAGCGCAGCCATCGTGCGCGAATATCTGCTGAATTCACGGATTAGTCTTGGTCCTTATTGGAATTACGGCGACTTGCGAAGCCTGCAATAGTTCCCAAAATCTTCATGACACTGCTTTCTTTATCCAAAATTCCATTTATTGCCCCAGAAACTTTTCCAGTCAACGCCTCGGCACTCGCAGTGATGCGATTTACGTTATTGACGGTCTTTTGAACCTCGTCAATTACGCGCGTGATACGAATGATGGCGTAACTCAGAGCTATGGCGATGATCATTAGCGCGCTAGCAGCGATTATTGTGGCAATTCCTCCTGGGCCCATGTGCTGAGACTACCCGAAAGTCGGAATCTCTACGTCAGGTTTTTCGTGACCCTTATGGGCAGTTAAAGCTGATTCGTGATAACGCTCGATTGCCGCCACGTTCTCGGGGTTCTGATAAGGAGCGCCGTCAACGAGAGGGCCCTTACGTCCTTCCATGACAGCAACTACGTCCTCGCCTGAGATAGTTTTGTGAATCTCGAGGGCGTGGGCCAAAGAAAGAACTTTTCCTTTATTATCCCGAAGAACCATTTCCGCCTTTGCAAGAAGTCCTGAGAGGTTGTCTTCAATTCGATCGGCTAATGCGCGACGCAATTCTCTCGCGCCGTCATCTTTGCCTTTACCTCCACCAGGAGCACCAACCTCAAAACGACGGTTAGAGGCGTGGGAACTAATTGTGGAACCCATTCCCCAATGGCCTTCCATGAAACTTGCGACAGTTGTCGCACTTTCAAGATCACCAGAAACCCCCGATGAGTTATCCCCATCGAAAAACATTCTTTCGCCCGCCAACGAAGCAAGCGATACCAAAATATCTGCCTCGTACTCAGTTCTCCATCTGGTGAATTGATCATCAGGTGGAATGGATGCAACCATACCTAGGTAGTCAGAACCTTTTTCGATTGTCGCTAGATCAATAGACATGTGGTGTCGCATTAGGTAAGCCATCACTCCATGACAGGCCTCATGAACTGCAACTGCATGGCGTTCTCGCTCAATGTATTCAACATCTTCGGCAGGTCCGAGTTCCTTCAATTGCTTGGCTTTAATAACATCGGTGAAGGTTATGGAAACTCGTCCATCTCGAATCGCGGTGATTAAGGCTTCGTTGATTGTGTCCTTGATTGTGGCACCAGTTGCATATGGCGTAATGGTCGCAAGCTTGTCGATTTCTTCATCAGACAGACTATGGGAGACCTTGTCCAAATAACCTTTATAGGTTCTGATTCGGCCAGCTTTACTTGGATAACCAACTCGATACATACGATCGATACGGCCTGGGCGAAGAAGTGCCTCATCCAGAGCTTCTGGGAGGTTCGTGGCCATAACAACGAGAATTCGATATTTAGGCGGCAATTTTGGACGCAGACCCAATGTACGTCGAACGATGCGATTGAAGAATCCCCGTGGCTTTTTTAGACCAGAAAGTTCTGTCAATAGCGCCTGCAGCGTTCCCATGCCGCCGCCTCCACCCATTGCTGTATTGGCAACAAACTTTTCTGAACCAAAGCGCTCCTTAACAATCAGGGAAGTCGCACCTTCTGAAAGATAATTTCCTCCGTGGCAAGCGGTATCCGAATTCGAGAATGTTCCTTGCTGAGTTGAGATACCTCGATTTCCGAGCGAATCTGCCTCATCAAAGAAGACAACAACTCCCCCGTAGCGCAAAGCAAGCTTTCGAAGCTTGCGGAAAAGTGATTTAACCTTAAGAACTCCAACGCCGAAAAACATATTGTTAAATGCGCCTGGATCAACAAAAACAAATGGCTTGCCGGTTTCTCCAGCCATAGATTCGGCCATGAGGGTCTTTCCGGTACCCGGAGGGCCCCACAACAAAATTCCGCCAGGAACATATCCCCCGTGCTTTTCAATCTCTTCAGGAGATTCTAGAAACAACAAGTTCTCTCGGATTCGATTAAGTACATGATCCTGACCCCAAACATCGGAGAAACGAGTACGGATGTCGTCAGGAAAATATGTGTCGATTCCACCTTTACTAAGAAACCAGAACATTGCAAAGAATTGAATCAAAATAAAGAATACTGCAAACGCCAGCTGTGCAAGCATTGGCATTGCACTCCACAGAGCTTTCGGCGCTAGAAAAAGAGCGGTTACTGGAGTTTGTTTGTAATAGGCGCCAAGTGCAACGGCAATTAAACATACAAAAACAAAGGCCTTGATGACACGTGAAAGACGGAAGCGGTTCCAATCGCTGAGTCTGTGCAAGTTGCGATCTATTGTGGAGAAATATTTCAACCATGCGCCGTGATAGGGCGCAACAATTTCTGCAGCAAGGAAATGCAACTGACGTATGACTTCAATGGCCGCAAGAGCCAGTAACCACCAACGTGAATTCAAATTCTCTTTGAAAGCATCCGAGAAACTCAAAATTGGATTGTTGGACATTTCAGCCCAAACCAGTACTAAGAATATGACTGTGAAGAAGATCAAAAACTTAAAACGATCGAAAGTGGAGAGATGTACTCGCGTTTTGCGATCTGTATCCCGTGGGCGACCTTGTTCGGGTGCCTGTGCCTGATTCTCGGACATTATTTGCCTCTCACCGTAAAGGAAGTTGCTATCTGCTCAAGAGCAACTCTCTGTTTGTTGTAACAAGAAGTTGAACAACGAATAATCAACACATAAATAGTTGAGTGATCATTTGAAAGTATTGCGGTCTGATCAACTGTCTGCGATGAGCCATCCGTTTGAGTGAAATCAAAAACGGTATGAACGCCACGTCCACCTTTTTCGACTTTCTCTTCATCGTTTGAAATATCAAAGACTGGTGCTTTAACAGTTCCGTTCACCCATTCCGTGACCGGTAAAATCAAGTCGCGTAGCGAATTGTAGGAAATTGAATTCACTTCATCTGCCAACAACGTACGTACTCGTACATAAACGATTGGCTGGTCAGGAGTCTTAAGACTGAGAACATCTTTGGCGGTGTAGGAAGCAGAGGGAGTTACCGCTTCTTGCCAATTCACAGACGCCGCACGTTCAGCAGCTCCGGTTGCTGTGGAAGTTGCCTCTTGAGCCCCTAGCGAAAGTTGGGAGATCTTGTGCCACGCGCGAGGAGCAGAGAGAAATACTCCATCCTCTTTATCGGTCAGATAAATTTTTGAAGGCGCAGCACAACTTGTGAGAAGTACGGTCGCCAGAATTAAAGAGAGCGCTCTCCGAGCTTTCTTTGTGAAAAGCATGCCTTACTTTTCATCCTCAGGAGTTGCATCCACACCAGCTTCTTTTCGCTGGCCGTCAGTAATTGGAGTTGGAGCGCCCGTCAATGGATCTCCGCCACTTGCAGTCTTTGGAAATGCAATCACTTCACGAATAGATTCAGCCCCAGCCAAGAGGGCGCAAAGTCGGTCAAGTCCAAGTGCGATTCCACCATGCGGAGGTGGTCCATATTGGAAGGCTTCAAGTAGGAATCCAAATTTGCTTTGCGCTTCTGCATCGCTCAACCCAATAGTTGAAAAGACACGTTGTTGCATAGTGCGATCGTGGATTCGAATAGATCCTCCACCAATCTCACTTCCATTTAATACGATGTCATATGCATAGGCCAAAGCAGATGCTGGGTCCGTATCAAATGTTGCAGCGAATTCTGGCTTTGGACCAGTAAATGGATGATGTACTGCTGTCCAACCTGAATTTGCATTTGATGCATCGACTTTCTCAAACATAGGCGCATCGACGACCCAAAGAAACTTCCAAGTTCCTTCGGCAATCAGATTGCAACGTTTGCCAATTTCCAAGCGAACAGCTCCAAGGAGGGCTTGAGAGGTGCTTTTCTCTCCCGCAGCGAAGAAAATCGCATCGCCTGGTCTTGCTCCGACAATTTGGGAAATTCCTGATGCTTCTTTCTCGGAAAGATTCTTTGCTACTGGACCAGCCAAAGTGCCGTCTTCTTGAACAAGAATGTAGGCCAGACCTTTAGCTCCTCGTGCTTTAGCCCAGTCTTGCCAAGCATCTAGTTCTCTACGAGGTGAGCTTGCACCACCGGGCATAACAACTGCCCCTACGTAATCGGCTTGAAAGACCCTGAATGTAGTGTCAGCGAAGAAATCTCGAACCTCTACTATCTCATTTTCGAAACGTAAGTCTGGCTTATCTGATCCATATCTACGCATTGCCTCTAAATAGGTCATGCGGTCAATTGGCATCGGGATTTCATAGCCGACAACCTTTTTAAACACCTGCGAGAGAATATTTTCAGCTACAGCTAGGACATCGTCTTGGTCCACAAAGGACATCTCAATATCGAGCTGCGTAAATTCTGGCTGACGATCTGCGCGAAAATCTTCATCGCGGAAACAACGTGCAATTTGATAGTAGCGCTCCATGCCCGCAACCATAAGAAGTTGTTTAAAAAGTTGCGGAGATTGAGGAAGTGCGTACCAAGAACCTGGCTGTAAGCGAACTGGGACTAGAAAATCTCGTGCACCTTCTGGTGTAGATCGAGTCAAGTATGGCGTTTCGATTTCCAGGAAATCCAATTCATCCATTACCCCGCGAATTGCGGATGTGACCTTCGAGCGCAAGCGAAGATTTTTCGCAGGTCCTTCTCTGCGCAAATCTAGATAGCGATACTTAAGACGAATCTCCTCAGAGACATTTACAGTTTCCCCGCTATCAACTTGGAAAGGTAGCGCAGCTGCTTCACTGAGGACTTCGAGATTTTCGCAATTAATTTCAACTTCACCTGTTGGAATGTTTGCATTCTCGTTTCCTGCCGGTCTAGCTGTCACAACTCCGGTTATCAACACACACCATTCCGCGCGAAGAGCCCCAGCAATTTCATCCTTAATCACAACTTGGACTGCTCCAGTTGAATCGCGCAAATCGATAAATGCGACCCCGCCATGATCGCGGCGACGGGCAACCCATCCGGCTAATGTGACGGTTGAGCCAACATCGCTCTTTCGCAAAGTTCCTGCATCGTGCGTTCTTAACATGAGTCAATCTCCAGTAATTAGGTACATCTGCAATTTTAAAAAAGCTTTAGAAGGTCCTCTTGCAAGGTTCGAAGCGTAACGGAAGTCGAATCTCCAGTTCGCATATTCTTTAATTCAGCCAATCCTGAGGCAATCTCGTTCTCGCCAAGGACTAGCGCAAATAGGGCACCAGATTTATCTGCTGCTTTCATTGCCCCTTTTAGGGCCCTATTTCCATAAGCTACATCGACCGAGAGGCCGGCCACTCGGAGCTCCTGCGCAAGTTTCACAGCGGGAAGTTTTGCCAACTCCCCCATTGGAACAAGGAAGAGTTGAAGGGCGAGATTGGGTGGCAATTGAATTCCTTCCGCCTCGCACGCGAGCAAAATGCGGTCCACTCCCAAGCCAAATCCGATGCCTGACAAATCTGCCCCGCCAAGTTGCGACATGAGTCCGTCGTATCGACCTCCGCCACCGATTCCTGATTGCGCACCTAAACCTTGGTGAACAAATTCAAAAGCCGTGCCGGTGTAGTAGTCCAAGCCGCGCACCATGCGATTGTTAATTTGGAAATCAATCTCAAACTCTTTCAAGCACTCTTTTACTCGATCAAAATGAGCCGAACTTTCAGAGGTCAAATAATCCATCAGTACTGGAGCGCCCGCCATTAGCGCACGCACCTCCTCGCGTTTATCATCAAAAAGACGCAGGGCATTTATCGAAGCTCTGGCCAACGTTGCTTCATCAAGATCAAGCGTCGAGATATAGCTTCGCAAATCCTTCGTATACTTTTCGCGAGTTTGCGAATCACCAAGAGATGTAATCTCGAGGCGATAATTCTTTAGACCCAACTTCTTGAATGCCGAATCTGCTACCGCGATGACTTCGGCGTCAATCTCTGGATCTTGCAGGCCGATAGCTTCGATCCCGACTTGGTAAAACTGACGATAGCGACCGAGTTGCGGGCGCTCGGCTCTGAAAAATTGACCGGAGTACCAAACTTTGACAGGAAGTTGCCCTCTATCGAGATTGTGTTCGATAACCGAGCGCATGACGCCGGCTGTGCCTTCGGGTCTCAATGTAATTGAGCGACCACCACGATCTTCGAAGGTATACATTTCTTTTGAAACAACATCAGTCGACTCACCAACGCCTCGAGTAAATAGCTCAGTATCTTCGAAGACTGGCAACTCGATAAGTTGATAACCACTCCTGCGTGCCGAGTCAATCAAGGTTTCTCGTACAAACTCAAAATATCGTGAACGATCTGGAAAATACTCACTCACGCCCTTAGGGGCTTGGAATTTACTCATCAATCCCCTCTTTCATTCTCGCGAGTTAAGAAAATCATCCGTCAAATACGGATTCTTTCGACGTTCTCGCCCAATTGTAGTTTGGGAACCATGGCCTGGAAGAACAATTAGCTCATCGTCGAGAGTCAAAATTTGATTTCGTAAAGTTTTCTTCATCTCTGCTGGCGATCCTGATGGCAGATCGGTTCGCCCTATAGATCCGTCAAAAAGCACGTCACCGGCAACCAATATCTCGCTGTTGACTACAAATACGGCAGAACCTGCTGTATGCCCCGGAGCATGTCGAACTTCCATAGGTAGGCCGGCAATATTGAGTTTCTCAACGCCGTGTAGCTCTATAACCTCTTTGGGTTCCTTAAATTCGCTCACCCCGAGCTGTTTCAAAATCTGGTCAGAAGGACCTCCCGGCGTTAGTACCTTCATTGGGTTTGATATCAGCGACCGATCACGAACATGAATCAGCGCAGGAATTTGGTAGCCGTCAGCAACTGGCAGGACAGAGAACATATGATCTAGATGCCCATGGGTAAGAAGGACAGCGACTGGCTTCAAATTGAACCGGTTGACTGCTTCTTGCACGCGTTTGAAGATCGACGGGTTAGAGATGCCTGGGTCAACGATGACGCATTCGGAACCTCTTTGGGTGGCCAAAATCCAGCAATTTGTTCCAAAATAGTCGGCAACGACCGATTCGATGAGCATGGGGTCATCATGCCATTCCCCGTCTTCTTCACCCCATTTGCCGCTTAAAGCCCTGTGAGAACTTTCGAACGCCTGCCGAAAAGGGTACCTTTGCCACTTAACAACCCCTATAACGGAAACTCAAAGGCAAAAGCCTGTGGGCAACGCGCAACAGAAGGAGTACATCATGACCGACGGAACATTCTCACCAGCATCAGCACTAGTTGGAGATCCATCCGCATTTGGCCGAGTTGCCGAAGATGGCGTTGTGTATGTAAAACTCCCAGAAGGTGAACGCGCAGTTGGCTCCTATCCAGGCAAGACTCCTGAGGAAGCCCTCGCGTATTTTGTTCGCAAATTTGAAGCACTTGCTTCTGAAGTTGCCTTACTTGCTGCTCGTATCAAGAGTGGCGCGCTTGTTCCTTCCGACGCGTTGGAAGCAGTCACAAAACTTCGTCACCAAGTCGCCTCACTAAACGGTGTTGGCGATTTAGCAACACTTGCTGCATCCGTTGAACAAATTCCAGATTTGATTGAAGGCCATCGCGCCGCCTATGAATCGCGTAAAGAAGCTGAAAAGATTGTTAAGGATGCAAAGCGCGCTGAAGCTCTTCTCGTCAAGGAGAAAATTGTCTCCGAAGCTGAGTCACTCGCTCTCTCTGAAAGCTGGAAGTCAACGGGAGAACGCTTAAAAGTTTTGCTCGACGAGTGGAAAGCCGCGCCTCGACTAGAAAAAGCTGCAGACGCAGCACTTTGGAAGCGCTTCTCAGCTTCTCGAAACAAATTCGATAAGCGTCGTCGCACCCATTTCTCTCAACTTGAGGCAGCCTCTTCTGCGGTCGCTTCCAAGAAAGAAGAAATTGTCGCAGAGGCGAAAAAACTTGCGACCTCAAAGGAGTGGCTGCCAACAGCCAAGCGCTTTAAAGAACTTATGGATGCGTGGAAAGCATCGGGTCGTGGTAAGCAAAGCGTGGATGCGAAGCTTTGGGAACAATTTAAAGCTGCGCAAGATCAATTCTTTACATCAAAGAATGCCGACCTTGAAAAGCGTCAGGGAACGATGGCCGAGAATCTCAAGAAGCGCGAAGAACTTATCGTTGAGATTGAGTCCATTATTCCAATCTCTGATGTGAACGCTGCGCGTAAGAAGTTCCGCGATCTGAGTGAAAAATGGTTCAAGATAGGCATGACTGAGCGTTCAAAGCGCGCTGCACTTGATACTCGCTTCGAAAAGGTTGAAAGTGAAATTGAGTCACTTCATGCTGAGCAATCACGTCGAACAGATCCAACAGCTATCGCTCGCGCAAATAGTGTCGTTCAAGGCCTAATGGATGCAATTGAAGAATATGAAGAGAAGGCTGCAAAGGCCGAGGCTTCAGGGAATACAGCTAAAGCTCTAGTAGCTCGCGAAGCGGCGGCAGCTCGAAAGATTTGGCTTGCCGAAGCTCAAAAGGGTCTTTCCGACTTCAATAAATAACGCTAATTGTTGGTGACGCGATAGACATCGTAAACGCCTTCAATCCCCCGTACTGCTGCAATCACTGAATCCAGGTGTGAGGCATCTGCCATTTCAAAGGTAAATCTTGAAATTGCGACTCTATCCTTCGATGTCGATACAGCCGCGTTAAGAATATTAACATGTTGATCTGAAAGCGCCTGAGTAACATCTGAAAGAAGTCTGTTTCGATCTAGCGCTTCAACTTGGATATTAACCAAGAAAATTGATTTCGCTGTGGCATTCCATTTAACTCTCACAATGCGATCGCCTTGAGTCTGCGTTAAATCCACAATATTGATACAGTCGGTGCGATGAACTGACACGCCACTTCCCCGGGTAACAAATCCGGTAATTTCATCGCCAGGTACTGGCGTGCAACATCGTGCCAGCTTCACCATTACCTCGCCCACTCCTTCAACATCTACCCCCGAAGAAGATTTCTTACTTGGTTCGCGATTAGAAGGAACAAAGAAATGGTCAACGCTTGATTCGGCATGAACAGGTTCATCCGAAAATAGGTGAGCAAGTTTCTCGGTTATTGAAGGCGCCGATACATGACCGTTACCTATCGCCGCATAAAGAGATTCAATATCCGGATAGTGAAGATCATGTGAAAGCTCCAAGATGGCTTGACCTGCAAAAATCTTTTGAAGAGGCAGTCCGGCTTTTCGCATTTGTCGAGCTAACGATTCTCGACCAGCATCTATAGCCTC
>CAIUFY010000052.1 GCA_903898555.1 uncultured Actinomycetes bacterium | reverse complement strand
TGAATCCCAAAGCTTTAGAGCAGACAGGTTTAGTGAAAGCACCTTCAAGCGGTGTCACATAGACAATTTCAACTTTGTCACGGATGCCACGCTTTTCAAAATATGCATCTGCTAGAAATGTAAATTCAAGTGGTGCAACTGGGCACTTAATTGGCATCTCGGTAATATGGACGACCAGGCGACCTCCATTAAAATTCTTAAGCGCATCACGCAAAGCTATAGAGCCCTCTAAAGTGAAGAAATCGAAAACGCTCTTGTACCAAAGCTTTGGATCATTCATTCCTGGGGTCTGATCTGGACGAGGTGTAGTGCCAGATGCGATGACTAGATAGTCGTAATCCACCTCCCGAGAATCCTTGAGATACACCTTATTTAACTGTGGATCTACCTTTTCTATCTCGGCTTGGATGTAACTAATGCCTTTTGGAAAGTAGGCTTGGCGCTTTTTGATTATCTGTTCAGGCTCATATGTTCCAAAGGGAAGAAATAGCAGCCCCGGTTGATAAATATGCTTTGAATCCTGGTCTACAACGGTAATTTCCCAAGTATCTTTTGGAAGTTTTTTAATTAACTTATTAACAACTATCGTGCCGGCAGTGCCGCCACCTAATACGAGTAACTTTTTCATAATGTCTCCTTGACAAATTTCAGGTTACTCTCTTTAAAAATATAAGGTAGAAATGAAATCGTGATGCGTATCGCTTTCGATTTTTAGGCTCAATTAATACGAGGGCTAACCCTCAATAGGTTCTGTGCAACAATTAGCTATGACACAGACAACACGTTTAGTGAAAAAGTGGAGCGCACGTGATGCAAAGAAATGCATCATTGTTCCAAGTGATTTGGACCATAAATATTCGCGTGGAGTCATAGGCATTATTACTGGATCGGCGCAGTTCCCAGGTGCGGCAGTGCTTTCTACTTCAGCTGCCGCTGCCATTGGGGCTGCTGCAGCAATTACGAGAAAGACAACTTTGCGCGTTGTCAGAGATGGGCCAGTTATGGCCGGGCTTTGATCGGTAATGGCAGACTCCAATTCAGTTGCCGAAACTGTACAAAGATTAAGCGTAAAAGTCACCGGTGATTTAAAAAGCTTTTCAGTGCTCTAAACTGCTCACCGTAAGGGGCGGTAGCTCAGTTGGTTAGAGCCCCAAACTCATAATTCTGTCGTCGTCGGTTCGAGCCCGACCCGCCCCACTCACATCGATGGTTTAATAATGGTGATGCCAGAACGCTTCGAGTTTTCCATTTTGCCAAGTTCTTCGGCGCCAGCTGATAACGATACTTCGCGGGAAATAAGATCTTGAGGTTTAAGTTCTCCCGAAGCAACCAACGCAAGCATCTTTGGATAATCAACTGCTGGCATTCCGTGACTTCCAAGAATGTCGATTTCCCAGCCAATAACGCGTGACATCGGCATCAGCGATTGACCTGACTCGGTCAGTAAAAGTCCAAGTTGCACGTGGCGCCCCATGCGGCGGAGGGAAAGCACCGCGTTATTTGCTGTTGTTTCTGAACCAAGTGCGTCAATTGAAACATGCGCTCCAAGATCAGTGATATCCCAAATAGTTGTAACGGGGTCGTTTAGAGCGCTATTGATTGAATAATCTGCTCCGAGCTCCTCTGCTTTCTGCAGTGCGTCGGGATTAATGTCGACTGCAATGACTTTTGCACCCATCGCTTTTGCAATCATGATTGACGAAAGCCCAACTCCGCCACAACCATAAATTGCAACCCACTCCCCTTGTTTTACTTTTGCACGGTCTACAATTCCGCGAAACGCAGTCGCAAAGCGACAACCAAGCGCTGCTGCAGTCTGAAATGAAATCTCATCGGGTAATGCAATTAAATTGAAATCAGCGTTTTCAAGTGCGACATATTCTGCAAATGAGCCCCATTGAGTGAAGCCTGGCTGCGTTTGGTTTGGGCAAACTTGAGCGTTTCCTGATGTACAAAAAGTACATTTTCCACATCCGTTAACAAAAGGAACGGTTATCCGATCCCCAACATGAAATCGGGTGACCCCTTCGCCAACTTCAAAAACGGTACCCGCAAGTTCATGCCCTGGGACGTGCGGTAAGTGAATATCTGAATCGTGTCCAGCCCATCCGTGCCAGTCACTTCGGCACAACCCTGTTGCTTCTACCTTAATTACAACACCACTCTTTGGCGCTCGAGGTTGGGGTACATCTCGAACGGATATCTTGCCGTTAAATTCAGAAAAATAGATTGCCCGCATAGAACAAGGCTAACGCATCCCTTTTCCTTGGTTTCAGTCCTAGTTTTTACAGATGCTCGGTGGCACACTCTCCGGATGAAACAGAAGAAAGAACGAAAGGCCTCATCGGCTCTGATTCGCGATCGACGGACTCTTTCCACTCAACGAATTGTCTTCCTCGTCATCGCAGCAGCTGCCCCATTGGCCGCGATGATTGGAAATGTTCCACTAGCAATCGTTTATGGAAATGGCGCCGGTCTACCTGTCGCCTATCTTGTCGCTGCGGTTGTGCTTCTTTGTTTCTCTTCCGGTTATGCCGCCATGAGCAGGCGCGTCGTTAACACGGGGGCTTTTTATACCTATATATCTCGCGCCCTCGGCAAGGACATCGGGGTCGGCGCTGCATATCTAGCGCTGACTTCGTATACGGCCATGACATGCGGTTTAGCAGGTGCATTCGGATATTTCATGCACGAACTCATTCATTCTGCAGTTGGGGCATCAGTACCGTGGTTCATTCTCTCGGCAATTGGAATCGCAATTGTTGCAATCTTGGGATACCGCTCAGTTGATCTCTCAGCAAAGATTCTCGGCTTTTTGATGATTGCCGAGTTCGCCGTACTCATTATTTTTGAAGTGATTGTCATCGCGAAAAATGGCTTCTCGGCATTCCCGCTAGAAAGTTTTACTTATAAGCAGGCGACTTCCGGTCCATTTGGGATTGCCGCGCTCATCGCCTTCACAAGTTTCATCGGTTTTGAATCTGCAGCCCTTTACGGTGAAGAGACGAAAAATCCAGAAAAAAGCATTCCTCGCGCAACATATATTGCCGTAGCTTCCGTTGGCATCTTTTACGTATTCACAACGTGGATCATCATTGGTGCAACAGGTGTTGCAAATATTCACAGCCAAGCAAAAGCAGATGGAGGCGTTTTCGTTCTAAATTTGCTTAACCATTACGGCGGAACAGTCTTGTTCGATGTTGGCGCGGTTCTACTCTGTACAAGCGTTCTCGCTGGATATTCCGCGCTTCATAATGCAGCAAGTCGCTACCTCTTCGCACTTGGACGTGAAAATATCGCTCCACACGTGTTTGGTGAATATCATAAAGACTTCTTCAGCCCGCATATCGCTAGCCTTGCAATCACAACTATTGCCTCGGTTGTTTCAGTCGCATTTGCCGTGAGTGGAGCAGATCCTTATAAGGTTTTTGCCGCCAGCCTCATTGCTGTTGGAACCCTTGGAATTGTGGCTCTTCAGGCATTTGCATCCCTATCTGTCGTAGTCTTTTTTTGGAAGAGAAAAGATAGGAAGTTCTGGGAAGGTTTCCTAGCTCCCCTCATCGGATTCGTAGGCCTTATGGGTGCCTTTGGACTGGCAGCAACTCATTACAACACGTTAACTGGAACAAATAACAAATTAATCAATCTTGTTCCCGTTCTCTTGCTCGTCGTCACAATCGCAGGCATTGCTAATGGCGTTCGCATTAAGAAGAACAAGCCTGTGATTTACGCGAAACTTGCATCGACACAGCTCCGTTCACGAAAAGAATCAGATATCGTCGCGCCAAAAGTTGAGTACACCAAGAAATATTGTTTAGTCGGTGCTGGCCCAGCTGGGTTAGTAATGGCACGTGCGCTTATCAAAGAGGGCGTTCCCTTTGATTGGTATGAGCGCCATTCAGATGTTGGCGGAATCTGGGATATGAATAATCCAGGTACTCCAATGTATGAAAGTTGCCATTTCATTTCATCCAAATACACCAGTGGTTTCTATGGATTCCCAATGTCAGCCGATTTACCTGACTATCCATCTGCGAATCAGATTCTGACTTACATTCGTGGCTTTGCAGATAAATACGATCTGAAACGTCGCGTTAACTTCGGAGTTTCGATTTCAGAAGCTCATTCGATAGATAATGATCAATGGCAGGTCACCCTCTCCAATGGAAAGAGTGAAATCTATGAAGGCTTGATAAACGCTACGGGTGTTACATGGCATGCAAATAGGCCCCACATAAATGGTGAAGAGAAATTCACGGGCAAGATTATGCACTCGGTTGAATACCGAAGCCCATCTGAGTTTGCAGGCAAAAGTGTGCTCATTGTTGGCGCAGGAAATTCAGGTGTGGACATTGCTTCCGATGCTGCTCAATCTGCCGATCAGGCTTACTTCTCTGTACGCCGTGGCTATCGCTACATCCCAAAGTACATATTCGGCTTACCAACAGATGCCTTGATGTCTGGAAAAGTCCAGCCTCCCAAAGGTGTTTCTATTTCAGGTGATACGTCGAAAATGATTGATACGTTGGTCGGAGACTTAACACGTTACGGACTTCCAAAGCCAGATCATGATCTTCTGGCAAGCCATCCGATAATGAACACACAAGTTCTCCATCACTTAGGACATGGCGATCTCATTGCAAAGCCAGATGTTCAAGAGATCACAGAAACAGGCGTCACTTTCAAGGACGGAAGTCATGTTGATGTGGACTTGATTGTCCTTGCTACTGGCTATTCATACTCCGTTCCTTATTTGGACCAGGGTGATGATGAGTGGAAGGACGGGCGCCCCCAGCTTTATCTACGCATCCTCTCTCGCAAACATCCAAATCTCTATTTCATTGGGTATGCGGAATTCGCTGATGCTGCCTACAAGAGATTTGACGAGATGGCGCAGATGGTTGTCATCGATATTCGCGCGCGAACAACGGGCGTTCACTATCCAGAGTTATTAGAACTTCGCAAGAGTGATAATCCAGATCTTGCTGGTGGGCATAAATACATTGATAGCCCGCGGCACACAAACTACATCGAAGTTGAAACCTACCTCAACTACTTAGCCATTCTTCGCGATCGCTTTGATTGGCCAGAGGTCGATGATACGACTTACCAAGGTCTTATTCGATAATCTCCCACACGCCATTTACTTGTCTTGCAATGCCTCGAGTTTCAAGTTCTTTCAAGTAGCGCTTGTGGCCTCGGTCGCCTTTGCCAACAAAGAGAGGCATAAGGCGAGGAAGCTGGCTTGGGAATAACATCGCAATCCGCACCAACCACGATTCACTTGGCTTTGGATATACCTCGAATTTTGGTTTGTCGAGCATCTTAATAAAAGCTTTTACAACATCTTCGGTTTTCTGGGGTGGATCCATAAATTGAAGTGAGTTTCCGCCTTCTACAGCCTCGCGCTGCAACATGGGAGTATCGGTAGCCGAAGGCATTACGGAACCAACTTTGATTCCCTTTGAAGCAAAGTCCAAACTCATTGAGAGCATCGCTCCGCGAAGGCCAAATTTCGAGATTGTATAGAGCGGTGTTTCGCCGAGCGGGAAAATTCCACCTAAGGAAACAGTTGTGATGATTCTCGGATCAGCTGATTTTTTCAGCAAATCAATAGAGCTTCGGATGATTACCAGTGGCGATCGAAGATTAATATCTAACTCGTATTCGATACTGTCGATGCTACGTTCATCAAATCTATCGGTCGTGGTAATTGCCGCATTTGGTATTAACACATCAATGCGACCATAGTTTTTTGCAATTTCAGAAATAGCGTATGCAATTGCATTTCGATCGGTTAAATCAAGAGTGATTGAGCGATGCCCCGTGCCGGACAATGAACTCATGACGCTCTGGAGTCGAGGACTACTCACATCGAGCAGAACTAGCCTGGCGCCTTTCTCAGAAAATTCTCGGGCTAGATGCGAACCGATCCCGCCAGCTCCCCCGGTTATGACAATTACCTTATCTTTGTACTCATATTTCATCTGGAAAGGGTACTTCTCTTTAGCGTCATATTGAAGAATTCTCTAGTATTAGCGTGTGCAGATTGATGAACTTAAGGGTAAGTGGAATCAGGTTCTCGATTTTTTATTGGAAAATGATCGTATTGCCTGGCTCGCCTTTTTCGACGCCCGCCTTGTGTCACTTGAAGGAAATCGATTAACGTTAAATTTTTCTGACAGTCAAAAATTCGGAGGACAGCACGACTTCACATTTGCCCGTAATCCAAAGCACGTAGCGCTTCTTATCGAAGCAATTAAGTCCGTAATTGATATAACGGTAGAAGTTGTTGAGGCATGAAAAAGTTATTCATAAGTATGGCGATAGCCTTAAGTCTAATCGCCAACAATGCGGTGGCTTTGACTCCCAAATCAATCGTTGCTGCCGGTCCCGGTGATCACATCCACGGGATGGATATTTCCTACTGGCAGCATCCTTCGGGCAGCACAATTGATTTCAAGAAGATGTACGCACAAGGAATTCGATTTGTCATGATCAAAGGGGCAGATGCGCACGATGTTGCCGATGCTCAGGCGTTGAAGTATTTGAAGATTGACCGTCCTGCTGCGCAAGCGGCGCGGTTATATACCGGCTTTTATTACTACGCCTACCTGCCTGATAGCACCGACCAGGCTTACATTGTTAAAGATGCCAATGCCCAAGCGCAAAAAGTAATTTGGCGCCTATCCTCAATCGGAGGATATAACTTCCGCGATCTTCCAATTTCACTCGATCTTGAAAATAATTGTGTGAGAAGTGCTGCAAATGGAAATTGCTCAAAATATATGAGCAGAGCCAACGTCACCTTGTGGGCTAAAACCTGGCTAGCTGCTGTAACAGCCAAAACGAATAGAAAACCTTTCTTATATTCCTACGCTAATTTTCTAGAGCAAGTATTAACTCGTGACACTGCTTTGAGGCAATATCCATTATGGATGGCGCATTACACACTTGATCCGGCGAATTCTCAACCTAATCAGAAGTCAGTAGGTTGTTACGCACATGCTTGGTCTAACGCAAACTGCACGGCGCAATGGCAGATGTGGCAATACACGTCCTGCGGAATTGCAGGCAAGTACGGAGTTCCCGGCGGTCGAGTTGATCTCAATGTTTTTTCTGGCACGTCACGACAATTTCTTGCACTCATGGGGCGAACATGGGTTCCAGATGTAACAGATCTTCTTCCTGTTAACGAAGAAACCGCTATGACCATGAGTGATCCAATTGCAACGGATACAAATGCACCAGTTAAGGTGACCGCCGATGTGAATCGTCCAGATGGCACGCCTGTCGTTGCAGGAACAATTAAATGGCAATCAGCGGACTCAACTCTTCCGAATGGTGTTCAAACAGTTGCTCGCGCAGCAAGCGGTCGATTCGTCTTAAGTATTACTGGACTTCCTGCGGGAACGTACGTGGGTTCGATTAATTTTGTTGACATCACCGGGACGCATGCATCAAATCAATTACCAATGACATTTACTATCGCACAAGGTGCGACACCAACTCCGACTCCAAAACCAACGATTTCAAAAACACCAAACCCTCCAACGGATGGCTGTGCTGGGCAGATTAGAATTTAATCGGTTATGCAGGGTTGCAGGACAGTACTTCTACCCCACCAATTTGTCGCAAAATATCAAGCAAATCTGTTGCATCACTACCTGGAACCGCAACAATAATTTCATCGTAGCCGCGTCCGTCAACGCTTTTTAAAACCTGTAGGCCGCGAATATCTCCGCCGGCAAATCCAATTGCAGAAGCGACAGCACCTAGAGAACCAGGTCGGTCTGGAAGTGTGATTTCAACTTTAAATAGCGCCATGTCCTAAAGATAACAGACCTGTGTTAAGAGGAAATTACAATTAAATTTGGACGATGTTATCGCCCTGAACGGCAACCTTGATCTTTGGCAGTGGGATAGGAGCTGGCCCAGCCACAACCTTGGCGCCATTGTTTGGATCAAAACGAGCCCCATGGCATGGACAAGCCAATTCATTCGCGAGCGAGTCATAATTAACAGTGCAACCTTGGTGTGTGCATATTGCTGTGTAAGCGAAAACGCCGGCAGCCGTTTTGAAGAGGTACGCCGGGGATCCATCTAGAGCAGTGAATTTTTTAACTTCGCCGACTTTTACATCTGCGTTCTTTGCGATTATTGCGCTCACAGGTTCCTTCTTTGGCTTAAACGAACCACCAGCGAGAGCGGCAATAAACGCACCGACTCCGACGCCCACAATTCGGATAACCTCGCGACGATCGCGAAGGTTTGGAATCAGTCCACCATCATGTCGACCTCGGCCGTTATTAGAATTTCGAACCATAAGGAAAAGTGCGAGCCAAAGAACAGCGAATGGAAGATCGCTGCCAAGAAAATATGGATGTACGTGATAACTCACTGATAGCCACAGAACTATCGCCATTGCAAAGCCACCGAGCGACGCTGCTTGAAGAGCAACTCCCGCTAGTACCGCAATACCGATGGCGAATTCAGAAATCATGACGAACCACGCAAACAGCGTTGCATGTTCAAGAATTTTTGTTAAGCCAAATGTGAGAGGAGAATGCCCAATCATTCCGTTAATCTGCGCGCCGAAGTAAGTCGAGGATGCAGGATCTAGATATCCACTATCGATTGCTTTGGACCAGCCTCCGTAAATCCATGTAACACCAAGCCAGAGGCGAATGATTGTCATTGGTAGCGGTTGTGCCCGCCAAGAGTTGAGGCCGAAACGAGAAGTCATGGTCTGAGAATAGTCACTCAACCCTGATATTTGGAACAACTACCGATTAGAGTCATCTCATGGGTGAAAACATTACGTTCGAAGCAAACGAAGCAAACGGTTCAGGCTACCTGGCTCTTCCAGAAAGCGGCTCTGGACCTGCTGTGATTGTTATTCAGGAGTGGTGGGGACTCGTTGGTCACATCACTGATGTCGTTGATCGATTTGCACATGCAGGGTTTGTTGCATTCGCACCTGACCTGTATCACGGCCAAGCATCGTCAGAACCGGATGTTGCGAAGAAATTGATGATGGAATTGCAGTTAGATCAAGCTGGTAAAGAAATTATCAACTCTGCTAAATATTTATTGTCACTTTCGCAGGTCACTTCCCCAACCGTTGGAACTGTTGGTTTTTGTATGGGTGGCTCGTTATCAATTTGGAGCGGAACTCTAGATCCAGTCATAAATCGTTCTGTAGGTTTCTATCCAGGTTCATCGTGGGAACGCCACGCTCCGAAGTGGAGTAACTACAGCGGTAAGCACGCAATGATTCACTGCGCGCAGGGCGATGGCACTTCCGCGGCGCCAGGCATACAAGAAGCAATCAAAGAGATTTCAACAGCAGGTGGCAGCATTGAGGTTTTCGACTACTCAGGAACTCAGCACGCTTTCTTTAATAATGATCGCCCAGAGGTTTATGACGCCCAAGCCGCGCAAACGGCCTGGGATCGGACTGTGAACTTTCTTAACGACAAGGTGTAGATTTGAATTTCCACGATGAGAGGTAACTTTAAACTTATGAAAACTAGAAAATTAGGGACGCTCGAAGTAAGCGCACTAGGTTTAGGTTGCATGGGAATGAGCGATTTCTACGGCCCACGCAATGACGACGAATCGATTGATGTCATTCGTCGAGCGTTAGATCTTGGAATCAACTTTATTGATACCGCCGATATGTATGGCCCATTCACGAATGAGATTCTCGTTGGCAAGGCAATCGCCGGACGCCGCGATGAAGTTGTCCTAGCGACAAAGTTTGGCAATCAGCGCGGTCCAGATGGCGCATTCATTGGAGTCAATGGCAAGGCGGATTATGTTCGTGCTGCTTGCGATGCATCGCTGCAACGTCTTGGTGTTGACCACATTGACCTTTACTACCAACACCGCGTAGATCGCACGGTTCCCATTGAAGAAACGTGGGGCGCACTTAAAGAGTTGGTGACTGCTGGAAAAGTAAAGCACTTGGGTATCTCAGAGGCACTTGCTCCCACAATTCGCAAAGCCCATGCTGTTCATCCCATTACGGCAATTCAATCCGAGTATTCGCTCTGGAGCCGTGATCCCGAGGTTAATGGTGTATTTGAAGTAGCCAAGGAACTTGGAATTGGATTCGTGCCCTACTCCCCACTTGGTCGCGGATTCTTAACTGGTGCAATTACATCAATCAACGAGTTGGATGAAACAGATCGCCGTAGAACCTATCC
Organism: uncultured Actinomycetes bacterium; assembly: GCA_903898555.1. Classification (GTDB taxonomy): domain Bacteria; phylum Actinomycetota; class Actinomycetes; order Nanopelagicales; family Nanopelagicaceae; genus PALSA-747. The sequence goes on along the minus strand of CAIUFY010000052.1, from coordinate 3,459 downwards.
TCGATTTAAAAATGAGAACTTCGATACCAATATGGGGATTGTCGAAAAAATTAAGGCTATTGCCGCCGAAAAGGGTGCGACTGCTGCTCAGATTGCTCTCGCATGGGTTCTTGCTATGAACGAAAATAACGTACCAATTCCAGGTACTCGCAAAATATCTCGATTAGAAGAGAACGTCTCTTCGATAGAGATTGATTTGAACGCAGAGGATTTAGCGAATTTGAACTCTGCAGCTCCAGCCGGTGTCGCACAAGGCGAGCGATACCCCGACATGTCGACTGTGAATGCGTAGATAGCGAGCGATGTTAATTTGCAATCCAAATCCTTGCTTTTCAAGGACGTTGCAAATGATGCATTTTGAACGGGGTGCAGTAATGCGCACCCCTTCTGCCGAAGTGAGAGCTGGCGGCAAAGGAATTGATTCAGCAAGAGTTGTGAATAGTTTGGGGACAACTGCGCCTCTAGTTTTGTTGCTAGGTGATCATGACGCACGTAGGTTTCGAAGAATGCTAGAGGTCGAAAAGTTAGATTATTGTTTTACGACTTACTCAGGGGATATTCGAGTGGCCACCATGTACATGGAGGAAGGCTCCCCAACAGCGACCATTATTAACGAAGAAGGTCCAACTATCTCGGAAATGGATTGGAATAGATATCTCGAAGCTGTGGCAAGAGAGATGAAGCGCGGTGAAATTGTTGCCTGTATGGGAAGTTTCCCTCAAGGATTAACTGAAAGGTCTATGGCAAAATTGATTGAATTGGTTCACGATAATGGGAATCTACTTTTCCTAGATACGTCACCGCATTTCCTTCGTTGGGCGATTAATTCGGGAGTGGATATCGTCTCCCCCAATCTCGATGAAGCAGAAGCTGTAATTTCGAAATCTTCCGAGGATTTACTCACTGGCGATAACACAGATGGCCAGGTGCGCGCAGAATTAGCTGCGCTCCGGTTATGTCAAATGGGAGTAAAGATTGCAATTGTTCACGCGGGAGCATTAGGTAGTGCCATGGCCTTTAATGGCAAAGTTATTTTTCTCCCGGTAGTTGAAGTGGTTGTTGCCAGCACTGTAGGCGCTGGTGATTCCTTGGCGGCCGGGTTTATTCTCAAAAGTGAAGAGCAAGGTGACGTAACGAAAATGAATTCAATTGATTGGAAGCTCTCATTACAATACGGCATTGCAGCCGCTGGTGCTGCCTGCGAATTAGGTCGCGCTGGAGATGTTGATCCCCAGCGCGTCGCAGAACTAATGAGTCAGATTATGACTGCTGATTCATAGACCAGAGAGTCCAGATATGGGTACGTACTGAACGAGGTTGCTTCAAGATTGTTGTGATCTGGAAAGCAATATCTTCAGAACGAAGGAAGCTTGCAAGTACTGGAGTACCTGCTGTGCGGCCTGCACCAATTGCGAACTCGGTCTCGGTTCCTGCAGGACAAACTAGCGCAACGCGTACGCCTTTTTCGCGAAGTTCACGATCAAGACCACCAGCTAAGCCAACTTGTGCATGCTTTGTGCCTGCGTAGATGGATTCATCTCCGCCGCCACGGAAACCTGCAACGGATGAAACGATGACGATGTCGCCAGCCTTCTTTTCAAGCATTGCTGGAAGACATGCACGAATGATGTGAACAGTGCCCTCATAGTTTGTGCGCATCATGCGATTTACTTCATCATCGCTGTAATCCAAAATTGAACCGTACATTCCGATTCCAGCATTCGGCACCACTGCGTCGATAGTTCCAAACTTATCGATTGCTGCCTTTGCAACCGCCTTAGAGACGCTTGGTTCTGAGCAATCACCGGCAACATATGTTGCGTTTTCTTCGCCTAATGAAGCAACTATTTCTTTCAGACGTTCTTCGTTACGAGCATTAAGCACAACTTTGGCGCCTTGCTCGACTAACTCTTTGGCCGTTGCAGCGCCCATTCCAGCGGTAGCTCCGGTAATTACGATTACTTGATCTTTTAGGTCTCTCAATTGATAGGTCATGGCGCATTCTATGCATAAGTTGTCAGGTAGTTGCAAGATGATTGTTGGTATCAGATCAGACTCGAAGAAGTAGAATCCAAGCATGACCGAACGCCAGAAGTACCAGGTTCTCCAAAAATACGAGGGCTTCGAGTTGCGCAAGTACGATGCCTGTGTCGTCGCGCAAGTCATCATTCATGATGAGTACAAGACCGCAGCCACGAAGGCATTTCGACACTTATTTAATTACATCTCAAAAGGCAATGCAGGATCCGCGAGTATCGCAATGACCGCCCCTGTAATTGCCCTCACCGAGAGCAGCCTTGAATCCGAGCAATGGAAAGTCCACTTTGTGATGCCAGCTGGTTCCTCTCTGGCGCAGATGCCACTTCCAAATGCGTCGCAGGTGGAATTAATAGAAATTCCGGCCGAGAATTGTGTTGCCATATCTTTTAGAGGGCGTGCCACAAAGCGCCTCAGCGAAAGAAAGGAAGATGTACTTCGCTTGGCCGCACAAAAAGCCCACTTCTCCCTCTCGCAAGAGACACGAATTTGCAGATTCGATCCACCGTTTAAACCTGGATTCTTGCAGTACAACGAGATTGTGATTCCTACAAAATAATTCAGCCTTTAACCGACCCAGCGGTTAACCCACCAACAATGTTCTTCTGGAATATCAGCGCCAAGATAACTGGTGGGAGAGCCGCTAAGACTCCTCCTGCGCAAACCAATCCATAGTCAGATGAGTACTTGCCCGCGAATTCTGCGATGGCAACCGGAATAGTTTTTGAATTAGTGGTTGACGTAAAAATGAGTGCGAAGAGAAATTCATCCCATGCAAGCAAGAAAGCAAAGAGCGCGCTTGCGAATAGCCCAGGCTTTGAGAGTGGAATTACTATTCTAAAGAACGCACCCAGTCGACTACAGCCATCAACCCTTGCAGCCTCTTCAAGATCGGCAGGCAACGTCCGGAAATAGTTGCTCATGGTCCACAGTGTGAATGGGGTGATTAATGAGCAATACGTGATGATTAATCCAAGCTTCGTATCTAGTAAACCCATATTCGCAATAATCAAATAAAGAGGGATAACTAGGACGATTGGAGGCAACATATAAACAGAAAGAAAGCCGAAGAGCATGGTTCGGCGGAATCTGAACTTCAAACGTGCAAAGGCATATGCTCCTAGTGATCCGACCAAAATGGAAATGAAGGTGGTTCCTGTGGCAACGATGAAGCTATTCACCATTGACACACGGAAATTTGCAGAGACGTTTTCGCCATTAGCACTCTGTAGGAAAATATCTTTGAAACGAGAGATGGTTGGGTGCGATGGGAACCAATGGAAAGGAACGGAAATTAACTCTTTGGCGGGGGAAATACTTGAAATGAAGAGCCAGAGAAATGGCCCAAGAATCACTACACCCATTAGGACTGCAGCGACGTGAATGAATATTGTGTAGGCGCGCGATGGCTTCATGAAACAC
>CAIUFY010000051.1 GCA_903898555.1 uncultured Actinomycetes bacterium | reverse complement strand
GTCCAACATCGAAGTGGAACTTTCACTTGATACCGTCAAATGACGCATACTGAAAACGATTGCTCCACATACAATGAAAGAAAGTGCATCAAAAGTCAGTGCGAGTGTTGATCCAATGGTCGAAACAAGGATGCCCCCAACAGCAGTTCCGCTGATGATTGCAATATTTGCTACAAACTGATTTGTTGAATTTGCAGTTTGCAATTCCTTTTCATCAACTAGTGCAGGCATCAATCCACCAAATGCTGGCCAGAAAACACCCCAGCACAAACCGAAGATAATGTTCACAATAAGAAATACAGCAAGAGGAACGTGCCCCGTACTAAAGAAATATGCCTGAATGAGAAAGGCTGATCCGCCAATAATGTCCATGAGCCCTAGAACCATCACTCGACCATATTTATCGGCAATAACTCCACCAAGTGGTGACATGCAAAGCATCGAGATTGTTTGGATGGCAAGAATCAGACCGAGCAGAGAGGCGTTTCCTCCACGCATGTGAAGAACCCCAAAAGCAAGGGCTATTGGCCCCATTCCATTGCCAAAATTGGAGATAAATCGCGCTAGTAGAAAGCGCCGGTAATCTGGGCGCTTGAGAATTTCACGCATTTCTTATTGCTTACTTTCTAAATCTCTGATCACTCGATGAATTTCGTTTGTGATTTCTTTGAGCTCTGCCAGCTCTTGTTGTGCAAATCCTCGGGCTTCCTTTGCTAACTCAAATTCTCCCAATGAGGCTGCATGGGTTTCATTGATTTTCTGTTCGACAGATTTTGCGCCGACATTTTGGCCAACCATAATTATTGATAACAAAACTAATTGCAAAAACGTTTGAGCAATCCAAGCAACAATCACAATAACGCTTCCGCTTTTGATTGCTGAAGGAAGTGACACAAGAGCAATGAGTGCAAACGCATAGGCGCACCACATAGTTGCGACTCCAGAAGTTATCTTTGCCGCAAGCCTTTCGTTGAAATTAGCTACTTTGCTCATAAGTAAATGATAATGCTGGTCCATCTAGGAGATGCACCTTTGCTTCCCCTTGAACTACCCAATTTTCCAAGTCCTCACTAACAAGAGCTGTTTTTTCATCAATGCCAATTAACCGGCCACCTTCTGGCGTTCGACCCACTAGCTTCGCTGCTTTATCTGGAACAAAGCGAAAATAACGGTCATAGTGCGGCAGGATTTTCATCAAGGGTAAAACTCCCAGCCCGTGCATCGCCATTGCTCCGGCGCTGCACCCGGCGAGAGAACTTCCTTCTTTCCAATTCTCATAGATTGCGTTCCAGACCGGTGATGTTTCGAGGGTCGAAACTAAATATCCAGGATCTCCACCAGATAAATAAATTAGCGCTGCGCCATCAATTTGTTCGTCGTATTTGTGACTCAAGGCATCTTCTCTTGTAAAGACTGGAAGAAAAACATGTTCGACGCCCATACGCGCTGCTTGCTCTGCACCTAAATTTTTCCAGAATTCGTGGCGAGCGGTACTTTCTTTTCCTGCCGCTGTCGCCAACTGCACATATTTTCGCTTCTTACCTCGAGCTTCCCCTTTCAGGAGCCACTCAGTTTCAAAAGGCTGCATGACAGGCAGATACTCACCCGAGCCCACCAATGCCAACAATCCATGCATAGATTGAAGGATAGGCCTCTTCAACCAAAATGGGTTGTTACTATTGCCCCTTATGCATAAGCGAAAACACAAAATAGTTGCAGCGCTCTCGGTCGGCGTTGTTTTCGCATCTGCTTTATTCGCCTTCTTTACAAATACTGCAGCAACCTCAATCCCGCGTTCAAAAGCCCTCAAGGGTGTGGCGGCCTCCAAGAACCAAGATACAAACATTCTTTTGCTTGGGTTAGATTCTCGTCGCGACGCAAACGGCGCCGATCTTCCACGCAAACTCTTGGATTACATGCACGTTGGTTCGTCATCTTCAGTTGGTGGCTACACCACAAACACAATGATTGTGATTCCTATTCCTGCAAAGGGACCCGCAACTGCGATTTCGATTCCACGTGATGACTATGTCAACGTACCTGGGCTTGGAATGAAAAAGATCAAAGAAGCATATGGCTACGCAAAATACGCTGAGGACTCTCGCCTATACAAGCT
>CAIUFY010000050.1 GCA_903898555.1 uncultured Actinomycetes bacterium | reverse complement strand
GGGAGAATGCAACCTAGGTAACCCCAGCAACCTTTTTAGGCTACTGCCTAATTCAATAAACCCTTACCCATCCGTAAGCCCTGGTGTGCTAGTTGGCTCCACGCCACTTAACCCTGGGGGGTTAATTGGTGTGTTAATTACGGTCACAAACCAGCCTAAGCAGAGTGAAAACTAAATCTTGTACTTGTCAGTGGATGGCTTCATAATGAGCACAAACAGGTTCAAAACTACATATTGATGCACTTGCTAAGTGCCCCGAGTGGGGGTCGAACCCACACTGGGAGGATTTTAAGTCCTCTGTCTCTGCCATTGGACTACGGGGGCCAATGAAGAGCCTAGATTACACGCTTATATACGGCCCAGATGCGAGCAAATCACCAACGTGGAAAATGGTCCCAATCAAGGGTTTGCCACTCAATCGGCATCTTTTCACGAATATTATATATACCTAAATTCAAAGTTTGAAGATGTAATTCATACGCCCACTTCTTATCATCGCATGAGTATGCAGATACCTTTTCAACGAATGAATGAGTGAAGTCTTGCAAAGCTACTTGTTGCGAATCATCAGCTGGATCGAATCCAACAGACTCGTACTCGAAAATAATGGTCTGCCAAAGAGCGGCATTAATCATGTGAGCAAATTCCCAAGGTTCTGATCTAATGAATTGAATTCTCCAACGATTATCGACGTCGAGATCCTCCAAATTTTGAGACTGCAATTCAAGTGCTTGCTCTCTCCAATTGTAAACAATCGAGTACAAAGAAGCCTGCCAATATTGGCTGGAAACAATCGCCGACATAATTTCGTTTCCATTCACCGGCTCATTCTGGCATAGAGTATTTCTCTCCGACTTCCTGAAAATAGAAAATACGTTTACTCCAAATCCCAATTGAGTGGTACCACTCGGGCTGGGGTCTCGGCATTTTGTAGATTAAATAAATTCAGCGGCATCTTTCATAATTAGATTCAACTGATCTTGTGTGAGTTTGCCAGTAAAAGTATTTTGTTGGCTTGGATGGTAACTCGCAATAATTATGCGTTTGATGCCATCGTTGCCAATAAAGATAGTTCTTTCGCCATGTCCAAATTTTGGACGCGGTCTTGGGAGATCTTCACCTAGTTCAGTAAGTGTGGCGAATATCGATGTCCACGCTAAATTTCCAAGAGCAATAAAGACTTTGACTGTAGGCATCATCAATCGGAATTCTTCCACCAAGTATTTATTGCATTCGTTCTTCTCTGACGTGCTCGGCTTGTTGTCAGGAGGAGCGCAATGAACAGCGCAAGTAATTCGCGTCTTTATTAGCTCTTGGCCATCATTAATACTCGAACTTGTAGGAATTTTTGCCAACCCCGCGTTATGAAGAGCTCTATATAGCCAATCCCCCGAACTATCACCAGTAAAAATTCGTCCAGTTCGATTTGCACCGTGCGCTCCAGGCGCTAACCCAACAATCAATATTTCTGCATCAGCCGGCCCGAAGCCAGGTACTGGTTTACCCCAGTATTTTTCATTCTCGTAAGACTTTCGCTTTGCGACTGCAATCTCTTCACGCCATTCAACTAATCGCGGACAGTCCACGCACTTCACAATTGCCTTATCTAAGAGAGGCAGTGATTTAAAGTGCAAGTCCCCATGCCATTCCATCGAGAATATCCGATTCGGAAGCAATAAATTCAGCAGCACCTGTAAGTGTCATAACACGAGAGAGAACAAGTGCTCCAGAAGTAATTACATCAACCCGGCCAGGGTGCATATATCCAAGTGCGGAAATTTGTTCTCTGGTCATGGATTGAAACATTTTTGCAACTTCGTGAACTTTTTCTGCAGAAATGCGCGAAAGGTGGATTGCATAACGATCGTATTCGGAGAGTCCAAGTGCAGCGGCGGCAACTGTTGTTGCGGTTCCAGCCACAGCCACCAAAGTTTTTGCGTCCGGGAAAGGAACAATGTGTGCGGCTTCTTTAATTGCGTTATCGATATCAACTGTTGCTGCCGCTAGTTGCGCAGATGTTGGGGGTTGCGCATTGAGATGGCGTTCTGACATCCGAACACATCCAATATTTACACTCTTGGCAAAATCAACTTTGCCAGTCCCTAGTACGAATTCGGTGGATCCCCCACCGATATCGACAACTAAGAATGGAGCATCTATCTGCTGAAGTTCGCGTGTGGCTCCCATAAAGGAAAGCGCGGCTTCTTCGGTACCGGGGATGACCTCAGGCGCTATTCCTAGAATATTTCTTACGCCATCGATGAATATTTCCCGATTTGAAGCATCTCTCGTGGCACTTGTGGCACAGAAGCGAATCTTTTCCACACCCTTGCTCCGGATAAAACCCGCATATCTCTCTGTTACTGCCAATGTTCGAGCGATAGCTTGTGGATCAAACTCTCCGGTCCTATCAACCCCCTGGCCAAGTCGCACAACTTCCATTTCACGCTGCACTTCACGGAAATTGCTTTCCGAAATGTCGGCAATCAACAAGCGAAGAGAATTCGTCCCGCAATCAATGGCTGCTACTCGCACGGGTTCTCCAACCACCATTTTGGAAGTGCTGCCAAAGCTTCATCTCCGAAGGGATTGACTCCGGGACCAGCGCCTAAAGAGTGTGCGACAAGTGAATGCAGGCACTTCACCCGCGAAGGCATTCCGCCGGCACTAATTCCCTCAACCTCTGCAACATCAATCCCCAACGCAGATCTGGCGGCAATGTAATCATCATGTGCGGCCAAGTACTGCCCGGCTAGTTCATGATCAATCGCAAGGCGATCTTGCATTTCCATCATCATGCCCGTTGTTTCAAGGGTGGAGATTGCTCCGGTTAACCTAGGACAGGTCGCGTAATAAAAAGTTGGAAATGGTGTTCCATCAGAAAGTCTTGGTGGAGTTTCAACAACTGCTGGCTTCCCGCATGGACACCGGTAAGCAATTGCATGAACATCTCTCGGAGTTCTGCCTAGTTGGATTTTTATTGCATCCAAATCTGCCTGCGTTGGTTTTTCGCTCATATTTAGTGGCTCAAATTCGTACTCGTGATAGATGAAATTACTTTTGCATACCAGGGAAGTCCTGTTGGAACATTGTCTGCAATTGGTGCTGCTGGAGCATTTGGATCTTTAGTAACTGAATCCGGTGCACCTAAAACTATGTATTGACGTTCTCCTGGGTAAACATAATGAAGGCGTGAACGCGCTTGAGCAACAACATATGCCGGATCGTTCCACTTTGCTAACTCTTGTGCCGCTTTCTTAAGCGTCCCTTGGCTATCGTGCAATTGAGCATTGAGCGCATTTATTTGGGCTCGCTGTGTGAAATATCTCTGTAGTGGTGGAGCAAGTGTTACCCCAAGAACAAGGAGAACGCTGGCAACTGCAAGCGTCCTCCCTGCCTTGGTCATAACTCTAAATTAGCCGTTAAAACGAGGAAATGCTGTGCGACCTGCGTAAAAAGCAGATTCAGCAAGCTCTTCTTCGATGCGAAGTAGTTGGTTGTACTTAGCAACACGCTCTGAACGTGCAGGCGCGCCTGTCTTAATCTGGCCACACTCAAGAGCGACGGCTAGATCTGCAATTGTCGTATCTTCGGTTTCACCTGAACGGTGAGACATCATCGAGCGATAACCTGCACGATGTGCCATTGAAACCGCATCAATTGTCTCCGTGAGAGTTCCAATTTGGTTTACCTTTACAAGCAAAGCATTTGCTGTGTGAGCTTCAATGCCGCGAGCTAGGCGCTTTGGGTTTGTGACAAATAAGTCATCTCCAACAATCTGAATCTTGCTTCCGAGTTCAGCTGTCATCTTCGCCCAGCCTTCCCAGTCATCTTCACTGAGAGGATCTTCGATTGAAACGATTGGGTAAGACTTAACAAGATCAGCGTAATAAGCAATCATTTCATCTGAAGAAGACTTGTGTCCTTCGAAATCATATTTACCGTTGTCATGGAATTCTGTCGCAGCAACGTCCATAGCAAGGGCAACATCTTTGCCAGGCTTGAAGCCAGCCAATGTGATTGCTTCGAGAATGAGATCAAGTGCCGCACGGTTACTTTCAAGGTTTGGAGCAAATCCACCCTCGTCGCCGATTGAAGTCGCAAGACCGCGCTTCTTTAGAACTGATTTAAGGCTGTGGTAAATCTCGGCACCCCAACGAAGAGACTCTTTAAATGTATCTGCGCCAATTGGAGCAACCATAAATTCTTGAACATCAACATTTGTATCAGCATGCGCTCCACCGTTGAGAATGTTCATCATTGGTACTGGCAATGTGTGTGCTGTTGGCCCACCGATATAACGGAAGAATGAAAGATCAGCGCTTTCTGCTGCAGCACGAGCAACCGCAAGTGATACTCCAAGAATCGCGTTGGCTCCGAGTTTGCTCTTGTTTTCAGTTCCATCAAGATCAATCATTTCCTGATCAACAAGGCGTTGGTCTTGTGCGTCAAAGCCGACGACGGTTGGCGCAATCTTGTCGTTAACAAAATCAACAGCCTTTTCGACGCCTTTTCCTAAATAACGCTTTCCGCCATCGCGAAGTTCAGCTGCTTCAAAAGCACCTGTTGAAGCACCGCTTGGAACTGCTGCGCGAGCAGTGTTTCCATCATCAAGAACTACTTCAACCTCAACGGTTGGATTTCCGCGTGAATCAAGAATTTCGCGGGCATGTACAGCATCAATTAAGGCCACAAAGGACTCCTTCTATATTTTGTTTCCAGTTCGGGGCACCGTCGTTGGTATGAACTTTCCTTCAAATCTATTAATAACGTTGGTTAATCTTATCGTGTTGCCGAGTCCGCTTCATGAGCGTGAATTTTGGCAATGTACTCCTTGGTAGCCAGGCGAAGTGCAGCTTCTGGGTCTATTCCAAGGCTTTGAATCTGATCAATCAAGCCAAGCAAAAGTCGTCCGGCGCTTTCTTCATCAACTGGTGCAGCCAGCTCGGTGCCGTGTTCAATGGGAATTTGGTATCCATATTTTTCAGCACGGTAAATCACTTTGGCAGCCAAAGGAAGTGCCGGTTGGCCCATAGGCACACCGTCGGTTGCTGAAGTGCGACCTTTTTCTTCCCTCTTGATGGCCTCCCAATTTTCTAGAACTTCTGCGCTACTTGTTGCTACAACATCTCCAAAGACATGTGGGTGGCGACGAATTAATTTATCGGCTACGCCTTGTGCAACATCCTCAATGCCAAAAGATTGTTCGCCTGCTTCTTCGGCCATCCGAGCATGAAAGAAAACTTGCAAGAGCACATCGCCAAGTTCCTCACGCATTTCAACTCTGTCGCCTTTTTCAACGGCGTCAATGAATTCGTAAGATTCTTCTAGTAAATACTTCAAGAGAGATTCGTGAGTCTGCTCTGCGTCCCATGGGCATCCACCCGGAGAACGCAATTTATCCATTGTTGCGCGAAGGCGCTCCAATTGTGAATCACTCACAGGATTTACTTTTTAACCGAACCTGATGCTAACGGCGCGGCAACGATGGTGGCATTAACTGAATCCCATGTTCCATAGCGCGGATTAATCGTAACCTTTAACTTATCGGCTTCCTGCGCCACAAGCTTTTGAATTGTCGCAGACATGTCAGCTGTTGCAACTCCATTGCCGGCTAGAGCAGTACTTATTTTCGATGACATTAAGTAAGTATGGAAATACTCGCGAAGGTTTTGAGGAGCAACTCCAGCATTTACAAGAGCTGCAGGCAATTTCGATGAACCGCCAACTTGGGCGGTGATTTTTGCAATCTCATCAGTAACTTCTGGCTCTGTAACAGTAATCTTGTGATCGGCTCCTAGCTGATTTAGCAATTCGGCGATAACAAAAAATGTAACTTGATTGCGATTCAAAGTTTCGCCAGTATCAAGAGTCATTCCGGTTGTAGAAACTTTTGTACGTTCAACAAGAATCTGGGCAACTGTCTTCTGGACTTTGTCGATGGAAATTGTTGTTTTTCCAACTGTCGCAGCTGAATTAATCGGCGTACACGCCGTCAAAAGAAGTAGAAGGCTGGCGGTGATGGCCACAGTTAGCTTCTTGCTGGTAGTAAAACCCTTTTTCAAGTCGAGCTCCATTTCATTTATTAAAGAGAGTCTTGAGCACATCTAGTGTCCACGACAGGGTTGAAGTATCTCCTACATCCCCACCTGCTTGCGAGTTAGGAATCACGCTCAATTTGGTGCCTTTGGCCACCATTACAGACTTAGTGGCTGGTTTTATAAGAGTTCCTGGAAATACACGCAACGTTCTGACCTGAGCCGACTCTGGAAGTTCAATTGGGGCCAATTTGAGGTATTTGCCCTGCAAGACAACTTCGGTCAAACCTAAACTCTTTGCAAATGCTCTGATGCGTGCCACAGAAATCAAATTTTGGGCTGGCTCTGGCATCTGGCCAAAGCGATCAACTAGCTCCTCAACAATTGCATCGAGATCAGCACCTGTCTGGGTATCAGCCATTCGACGATACAAATCTAACCGCAATCTTTCCGATGGAACATATTCGACCGGCAAATGCGCTGTGACTGGAAGCTCTACCTTGCAATCTCGAACCCTCTCTTCAGTGTCGATTATCCCAGTCTTGAAATCTTCGACAGCTTCACCAACCATGCGCATATACAAATCGAAGCCAACTTCTGCAATGTGGCCAGATTGCTCTCCACCCAACAAATTTCCCGCTCCTCTGATTTCCAAATCTTTGAGCGCCACCTGCATGCCAGAACCTAAATCTGTATTAGTTGCAATTGTTTTCAAGCGGTCATGGGCAATCTCTGTAAGAGGTTTATCTGCAGAGTAAAGGAAATAGGCGTATGCACGTTCGCGACCACGTCCTACGCGACCTCTAAGTTGGTGAAGTTGAGAAAGGCCAAAAGTATCTGAGCGGTCGACAATCAGAGTATTTGCATTAGGAATATCAATTCCACTTTCAATGATGGTTGTACAAACCAATACGTCATACTCACGCTCCCAGAATGCAAGAATCACATCTTCAAGTTCGCGTTCGCTCATTTGCCCATGAGCAACACCAATTCGTGCCTCCGGTACTAATGCGTGAAGCTTGACCGCCATTGCGTCGATGGAATCAACTCGGTTGTGAACAAAAAATATTTGACCATCTCTTAACAACTCGCGATGTATTGCAGCAGTCACTTGCTTGTCATCATAGAAGCCAACGTAAGTTAAAACTGGGTGACGTTCCTCTGGCGGAGTCGTTATGTTAGACATTTCGCGAATGCCCGTAATAGCCATTTCAAGTGTGCGAGGAATAGGTGTGGCAGACATCGAAAGCACATCTACATTTGTTCGAGTCTTCTTCAACTCCTCTTTGTGTTCAACGCCAAAGCGTTGTTCCTCATCGACAATAACGAGTCCTAAGTCTTTAAATTGGATATCTTTCGAGAGGAGGCGGTGAGTACCAATTGCAATATCGATAGATCCATCGGCTAACCCAGCCACAATTTCCTTGCTCTGTTTTGCAGTGTTGAATCGGGACAAACCAGAGACTCGAACAGGAAAACCCACATAACGATTCATAAATGTCGTGAGATGCTGCTGAACCAGAAGAGTTGTGGGAACGAGAACCGCGACCTGTTTTCCGTCTTGAACAGCCTTAAATGCAGCGCGAATAGCAATCTCTGTCTTTCCATACCCCACATCACCACACACAACTCGATCCATTGGATGGCGAGCTTCCATATCGCGCTTGACTTCATCAATTGTCGAAAGTTGGTCAATGGTCTCTACATATGGAAATGCTTCTTCAAGTTCACGTTGCCACGGAGTGTCCGGAGAGAATGCAAAACCAGGGGCGGCCATTCTGGCTGCGTAGAGTTGAATCAACTCAGCTGCAATCTGCTTAACCGCTTTTCTGGCTTTACGTTTTGCACTCTGCCAGTCAGTTCCACCTATGCGATGAACAGCTGGGGCTTCGCCACCAACGTACCTGGTCACTTGCTCCAATGTGTCTGTCGGAACAAAAAGTCGATCTGCTGGTTGTCCACGCTTAGAAGGTGCGTACTCAATCACCATATATTCCCGCGATATTCCACCTGCAGTTCGTTGCACAAGTTCGATATATCGCCCAACACCGTGTTGTTCGTGAACTACATAATCACCAGATTTCAATTCAAGTGGATCAATGGCCTTCTTTCTGCGCGAAGGCATTCTTGCCTGGTCCTTATTAGATGTTCGCTGTCCAGATATATCTTTTTCCGTAATTAGAATCGTCTTACTTGCATGTGCGATGTAACCATGCTCGATGGGCGTCACGGTGAGGTACAAAACATCTCGGGTTAACTGACTGTCTATTCGCTCAACTATCCGAGTAGGGATATCACCTTCAATAAATATCTGATTGAAGCGTTCAATAATGCCCGGGCCTGATGCGGTAAAAATAACTAGATAACCGCTCTTTACCCATTCCCGAATTTCGTCGACTGCGACAGAAATTTTTCCTGCATAAATCGGGATTGCTTCGAACTCTTCTTTTCCAAGATCAGCATCTATCTGGTCGCCGTATGGATTTATTGAACTCCATTCAATTCCCCGAGAATCTGCCGCGTTTTGCAGCGAATTCATTGAGTAATAACCGCCCAATTCGAGCTGTGAGGAAATATCAATTGGGGCTGTTCCACCTAGCGCCGCATTAGACCAAGAAGCATCCAAGAATTCTTTATTTGTCTCAATAAGGTCTAAAGCGCGCGAAGAAACTCGTGGCGAGTCGATGACAATCACTTCAAAATTCTTCGGCAAGAAATCAAGCAGGCTCTTCAAGTCATCCGTTAAAGCAGCTGTGAGTGACTCCATCCCATCAACTGTGATTCCTTCAGCCAACTTTCCACACATCTCCGAAAGTTGCGGAAATTGCGCCGCCAAGTACTTGGCACGCTTCTTAATTTCCTCTGTAAGTAATAGCTCGCGACATGGATAAGTAATTAATTCGCCAACGACAGGTGAAAAAGTTCTCTGGTCAGCAACGGTAAATAATTCAATTTCTTCAATGACATCTCCGAAAAAATCGACGCGCACCGGGTGCTCTTGATCTGCAGGGAAAAAATCGACGATTCCTCCACGTACTGCAAAATCACCGCGCTTCTCTACTAAGTCAGTCCGCATAAATCCAAAGAATGAAAGTCTTTCGATTAGAGCTTCCAAAGAGAGATTCGCGCCGAGTTCGAGTTTTATTAATTCCGTATTTAGGAGCGCGCCATTTATTGGTTGTATCAAGCCACGAACCGAAGTGACAACTACTCGAAGTTCCTTATTAACAGTAAGCGCATGAAGTGCCTTATAGCGAGCTGCAATGGTGTCACTCTTTGGACTCAATCTTTCATGAGGCAACGTTTCCCATGGTGGAAAATTAACAACATGCGATTCGCCTATATATGTGCCAAGTTCTTCAGATAATTCATCTGCACGTCTTGATGAAGATGTGACTAACAAAATTGGGTGTTTCATCGCTCGCTCTGCGGCAATGAGCCCTTGTGCTGCAGTAATAGAGGTGACCACTGAGCCGCCAGAGGTGCTACTTGGGTTCATATTGAGCTGCGCCATCGCCTTCAAGAGCGCCATAAATCCCACCTCCTCAATTAAGTAAACGGCTATAACCCCCACTTCTGGAAGAAGGGGGGTCTAGCTAACATGGCTAGTGTATTAACTTTTCACGGGCTTTCTCACTATATGAATTTAGGTATCAGAGGACGAGATTAGGATGGAATGATTAGGTCATGACATTGCAGGAAGACGGCGCAGCGCTCAGGAGTGATGTTCGTCGCCTGGGTGACCTTCTAGGCCAAAGCCTTGTTCGCCAAGTCGGTGATGACCTTCTCCAACTTGTTGAAGCCGTTCGAAAAGCAATCCGCGAAGGAAGTGGCGAAGAGATCTTAGATAATCTCTCTTCTGAAGAGAGCATCCAGCTCGTAAGAGCTTTCAGCACATATTTCAATCTTGCAAACGTCGCAGAGCAGGTGCACAGAGCTCGAGTACTTTCTGATCAACGAAACGCTGGTGGTTCTTGGCTAAGCCGCGCGGTAGATCGAATTATTGAGGCTCAGAACAGCAGCCAACAGACAGGGCATGAATTAACAAAAGAGAATATTCAAGAATGGGTCAATAATTTTTCTGTTCGTCCAGTATTTACAGCCCACCCCACAGAAGCGGCTCGCAGATCTGTATTAAATAAATTGGGAACCATCGCAGATCTACTAGATGACCCTGACACTTCAGTAAGAAATATTCGACTTGCTGAGGCAGTTGATCTTCTGTGGCAAACTGATGAACTTCGAATCGGGCGCCCAGAGCCACTGGATGAAGCAACAAACGCGCTCTATTATTTAGATGATCTTTTTACAATGACCATGCCTGAAGTCCTAGACGATTTTGCTCGCGAACTGAAACGTTTGGACGTCGAAGTTTCACCAACTGCTCGACCTTTCAGTTTTGGCACGTGGATTGGTGGAGATCGTGACGGAAATCCTCACATCACGCCTGAAGTAACAACAAAGGCAATCACGCTTCAAACCGGTCATTTCATTCGCTCGATGCTCAAATCTGTCGATGAGTTGCGACAAGCACTCTCAGTTTCTACGCGAATTGTTGGAGTTTCCCAAGAATTATTGTCATCGGTTTCAGAAGATCTTCTTCGACTTCCTGAGATTGAAGATCGATATCGTCGCCTAAATGTTGAAGAGCCATATCGCCTGAAGGCAACTGCCATACGTCATAGGCTAATTTTGACTCAACGTCGCCATGCCGTTGGTGCAAGTCACGAGGTTGGGCGCGATTACGACAGTACTTCAGAACTTCTGGCCGATCTAGCACTTATGCGCACATCATTGCTAGCCCACAATGGCGAAACAATTGCTACAGGACTTTTGGAGCGCGTCATACGATCAGTGTCGTCTTTTGGCATCACTCATGCAACGATGGATGTTCGCGAACACTCAGATGCCCACCACCACGTCCTCAGTCAACTTTTTGGTGCGAG
>CAIUFY010000049.1 GCA_903898555.1 uncultured Actinomycetes bacterium | reverse complement strand
GTAGCGCGCGCAGTAAATATCTTGCCTTAAGAGGTAACGCAAAGGGCTTTGCTACATCTTTCAAAAAAGGTAGCCAAATTGTCTTGCAAGTTCATTACAACTTACTTGCAGCTGGAGCAGATCTTGGGCTAAAAGATCAATCAAAAGTTATTCTCAGCGCCATTCCCGCAAAAGGATCCAACCTTAAGATTTTGAATTCCGATTTAGTGGCAGCGCCAGTTGAACTCGCCTGCCCTGCCGGAATTACTGGACCTCTTTGTTCGCGTAAAGCATCACTTGCAGACCTCGCAGCGCGCACCTCATCGCAGAGCGCATTTGAATCAACGGGCCTAAATCTCTTGTGCGGAAAAGATCCACTAAATCCAAAGCCGTCCCTGACATCCACTTGCGATAAGAAAATTACGGTCAATGAGACTGTCATCCAGGCAGCACCTCACATGCATCTTCTCGGCACTTCCCTGAAGTTAATTGCAAATCCAGGCACGCCTAGGGAGAAAATCATTCTTAATCGCCCTAATTACAATTTTGATGACCAATCGGCCACGGTCTTGAAGACACAGATTCAACTCAAAGTTGGTGACACTGTTCGCGTGATTTGTACATTCAATCCAAAACTTCGCCAGCAGCTGCCACAACTCAAGAAACTAGCCGCCAAATACGTGACTTGGGGCGAAGGTTCCTCCGATGAAATGTGTCTGGGAGTCATGGGAGTTTCAGTAGCCGCACACTAAAAGACGCTGTTATTGTTCCAGCGTGCTGAGCGAAAATGAGTATCTGAAGTCAATTCAGAACTTTGAGACCATTCGAGTCGAGATGGTCTGTCATGGAAATATTTGTCGCTCACCGATGGCAGCTGCGATATTGCATGGAAAGTCGCTAGAGATTTCATCTCCAAATTTTGTTGTCACTTCCTCGGGGACTTCCGCCATTCATAAGGGCGAGGAAGCAAATGTTTTATCTCAAAAAACCTGGGAAAAACACGGGTATCAATATCGTCATCGCTCACAACCTTTTAGCACGCAATCCTTTTTAGATACCGATTTAATTCTTGTCGCCGATCAAACAAACAGGGCGATGATTCTGGCGGCCACGACGAATACGGCTGACAGGGCAAAAGTCTTTATGCTTCGAGAGTTTGATCCGTCTCTTGCCCATATTGATTCATACGGCAAAGAGGCTGGAGAATTAGCCGTGCCAGATCCTTGGGGTTTTGGTATCGAAGCATTTGAAGAGGTTTACATACAAATTGAACAAGCCGTCAATGGTTTGATCTCTTACTTCACAAATACCGTAAGGAAGGTTGGCTGAAAATGGGACTACGTTGGGGATATATGGGAACGGGTTTCATCGCCCAGGTAGTGGCTGAAGATTTCAAAATTGCTGGGCTCCACATTCAAGCTGTTGGTTCACGGCATCTTGAAAGTGCAAAAGCATTTGCCGATAAAAACGGAATTTCTGATGTTCATGGTTCCTATGCCGAACTCGTAGCAAATCCAAATGTAGATATCATTTATATTTCTACTCTCAACAGCTTTCATTATGAGAATGCACTCTTGGCAATCAATGCAGGAAAGCACGTTCTACTCGAGAAGCCATTCACCATGGATGCTCAGCAAGCAGTAAAGCTTCAGGCAGCAGCGCGCGAGAAGAACGTCTTTCTCATGGAAGCGATGTGGACCAGGTTCCTCCCATCAATGGATGCGGTTTTTGAAGTCATTAAAAGTGGCCTTATCGGCACTCCTCACCAGGTGAATGCTGATCACAGCCAATACTTGCCAATTGAAAATCACGGTCGCGTTTGGAATCTTCAATTCGGTGGAGGCGCACTTCTTGACCTTTCTATATACACAATCTCCTTTGCTGCTCGTGTTTTGGGTCTACCCGACGAAGTTCTTGCCGTTGGTAGGCTGACATTTGAAGGCGTGGATGAATCAAATTCTGTTCTTTTTACATATGAAGATGGATCCCAAGCCGCTCTCACAGCCTCGATTAACAATGCTGGTCCATGTAACGCAGTCGTGCTTGGCACAAAGGGATCAATTGAAATTGATGGAACTTTCTACGCGCAGACAACATTTACCGTTTATGACAATCATAGAAATATCGTGAAGCGTTATGACACTCCCCCAGTCGCTGGAACAGGTCGCCAACTTCAAGCAATTGAAGCCGAGCGTTGCATTGCTGCCGGATTAATTGAATCTCCAATAATGTCTGTCGAGGAATCAGTTGATTTAATGCAGGTCTTAGATGACATCCGCCTTGAGCTAGGCGTTGTGTGGGATTACGAAGATATCTTTGAATGAGTCCAATTAAGTGAGTCAATTACAAGGATCTGTACGTGTTAGCGACATCTTAAGTTTTGCCCACGATGCCTCGCATTACACGCTGCAACCAAAATCTGTTTATACGCCTGAAAATTCAGGTGAGATAGCAGAGATCCTTAAACTTGCAACAAGCCTTAAGGTTGGAGTTACTTTTCGTTCTGGCGGAACAAGCCTAAGCGGCCAGGCAATCGCTGATGGCTTCTTGGTTGATACACGAAAGAACTTTCGCGAGATTTCAGTTGGAGTCGATGGAAAGTCGGTTCGCGTAAGTCCTGGCGCAACAATCCGCGCAGTAAATGGCGCGTTGGCGCGGCACAAGCGCAAACTTGGCCCAGATCCCGCCAGTGAAATTGCCTGCACAATCGGTGGAGTTGTCGCAAACAACTCGAGTGGAATGTGTTGTGGAACGCAACAAAATTCATACCGAACAATTGAATCCTTAATCTTGGTTTTACCAAATGGCCTTGTTCTAGACACTGGAGCGAGTGATGCAGATGATCTCTTAAAATCAAGTGCACCAGAAATCCACGCTGGACTTCTCGAACTTCGAGATCGAGTCCGTAATAACCCGGAATCTGTAGGAACAATTGAGCGACTTTTTAAGATCAAAAACACCATGGGATATGGCATAAATTCATTTTTGGATTTTGATTCACCAGCCAAGATTCTTGAGCACCTAGTTATTGGAAGTGAAGGAACTCTGGCCTTTATTGCCGAAGCTAATTTTGCGACTGTTCCGGCATATGCGGATTTAGCTACAGGGTTGCTTATATTTTCTTCTTTGGCCGATGCCACACGTTCTTTGCCTGATCTTGTTGATGCAGGCTTTGCGGCAATAGAGCTGATGGATGCCACAAGTCTTCGAGTGGCACAACGCGATCCCCAAGCAACAGATGAACTAAAGGCCATACAGGTCGAAAAACACGCTGCTTTATTGATTGAATTCCAAGAAGCATCCCCTGATGCACTTGCCGCAAAAGTTGCAGCAGTCACGCCCCTACTCAATTCCCTTCCATTGATTCAGCCTGCGCATCTGACATCTGACCCCACTGCGCGCGGACAGATGTGGCATTTCCGTAAAGGTTTGTACGCGAGCGTTGCAGGAAACCGTCCGCCTGGAACCACGGCCCTTCTAGAAGATATTGCAGTCCCCGTAGCGCAACTTCTCTCCACCTGCGAAGAGTTAACAAAATTATTTGAAAAACACGGTTACGACGACAGCGTTATTTTTGGCCACGCTCGAGATGGAAATATCCATTTCATGCTCAATGAGGAGTTTGAAAAGCCAGAGAAGCTGGCCCGCTACCGCGAATTCACTGAAGAAATGGTGGAGCTAGTTCTTCGCCACAGAGGGACTCTCAAAGCAGAGCATGGAACCGGTCGAATGATGGCGCCATTTGTGAAACGACAGTACGGCCCAGAACTATATGAAGTGATGTGGTCCATTAAGCGACTTCTCGATCCGGCTGGCATTTTAAATCCGGGAATTTTGTTGACAGAGAATTCCAATATTCATCTTGAGAATCTCAAGCAATTCCCAAAAATTGAAGCTGTTGCAAATTCGTGCGTTGAATGTGGATATTGCGAGCCGGTTTGCCCAAGTAAGAATCTGACGCTCACTCCTCGCAATCGCATCATCATGCGAAGAGAGTTGGTACTCGCTAATTCGCGTGGTGACAAAAAAATAGCTGCCGAAATTGAAAAGGAGTTTACGTACGACGGTGAAGATACGTGCGCAGTGGATGGAATGTGCTCAACATCGTGCCCTCTATCCATCAATACAGGCTCACTCATCCGTGAACTTCGCTCCCAAAGTGCGAGCCCATTCTTTAAATACTCATGGACTCTTGCAGCGCGCCATTGGTCCACATTTACTCAACTTGCCTCACTTTCTCTAAAAGTTGCGAACATAATCCCTTTTGTTAATAAGTACCCAACGGGCGGGAATCGACGTTCATCTGTTTTTGCAGAGAATCCAGATGCTATTTTCTTTCCATCGTGTGTTGGCACGCTCTTTGGAACGAGTGACTCATCAGAAGCGTTACTCACGTTGGCTAAACGTGCTGGGATGCACCTTGCCGTCCCTGAAGGAATTGAGTCTTTGTGCTGTGGAACGCCATGGAAATCAAAGGGTTACACCTCTGGATATGAAGTCATAAGCAAAAAGACGCTATCAGCGCTTTTGAAGGCAACAAAAAATGGTCAATTCCCAATCGTGACTGATGCTGCCTCATGTTCTCACGGACTTCAAGAACTGCTCGCTGGCGAACCAAAGCTAAAAGTTATCGACAGCGTTGAATTTGTCGAGAAGTACATCCTTCCAAAGGTAGTAATTAAAAAGGCTCATTCAATTGCAGTTCACCCTACATGTTCCACAACGGCCCTTGGCATAAGCGGCTCTCTCAATAACCTAGCAAAGGCAATTTCTGAAGAAACATTTATCCCAGAGAACTGGGGTTGTTGCGCATTTGCTGGCGATCGCGGTCTTACTTTCCCAGAGCTCACAAAGTCTGCAACGCAAAAGCAAGCTGCCGAG
Source organism: uncultured Actinomycetes bacterium (assembly GCA_903898555.1). GTDB lineage: Bacteria > Actinomycetota > Actinomycetes > Nanopelagicales > Nanopelagicaceae > PALSA-747. Next base: position 987 of record CAIUFY010000049.1, on the reverse strand, counting down.
ATTTCTCCTCGCAGTGATGATTTCTATGTATCAGCAAACCGCACGTGTGAAATTGGAATGACTCAAGCCACAGGAAAGAAATATCGTCATATCATTGAGGTCTTGGAAGAACTTTCGCGTTAAGTAAAACACAGCCTGCTGAGTGCTGGCTCGTGGATATTGGAAAATCCCCCAACGCACGATGAAAGAATTCGGTTATGAGAACAGTTGATGGAGAGCAACTCAAAAAGGTTCTACAAGGCTTGCCTAAGAATCCAAGAGTTCTAGTTTCAGGAAATTTCGGTACACCAAAGGCGCTCTTAGCCCTTTTTGACGAAATCGTGCCCGAGTACACGCTTCATATGTTGAATGCTCAACCGGGGATTCCAAATCGTCCAGGAGTTACTTACGAAACAGCATTCGTTGGAGCTGGCATGCGTGGATCGGAACGTCTTAATTATGTTCCTTCAAGACTTTCCCTAGTCCCCGTAATGTTGCGCGATCACCTTGTCCCTGATGTCGTTCTCATTCACACATCTTCTCTTCGTTTTGACACCGTATCGCTGGGAATTGAAGTCAATATTTTGCCAGCCGCGATTGAAGCAGCACGTGAGCATGGTGGAATTGTCATCGCACAATCAAATAGCAATATGCCATATACATATGGTGATGCCCAGATTTACGAGAACGAAATCGACTTCATATTTGAACAAGATGAACCGCTCAATGTTCACACTCCTGCGGCAATTCCTGATACTGCGAAAGAAATTGGTAGAAAGATTGCCGAACTTGTCCCTTCAGGATCAACACTGCAATTAGGAATCGGATCAGTCCCCGACGCCGTTGTGGAGTTGATGACAAAGAGAACAGACCTTCGCGTTTGGACAGAGATGTTTAGCGATGGCGTTCTCAATCTTGAAAAGATAGGTGCCTTGGATACAGATATTCCAATAACCGCTTCATTTATCTTCGGATCTGAAGAGCTATATTCATGGCTCCACCTAAACC
>CAIUFY010000048.1 GCA_903898555.1 uncultured Actinomycetes bacterium | reverse complement strand
TGGCTTCTTGTTGGACTTCTGACAGGAATCATTTCCGCTCTTCGACGCGGAACCTGGATTGATAAAGCCGCTCAAGCATTCGCCCTTGGCGGTGCTTCGCTTCAAATTTACTTTGTCGGATTGGTTTTACAATTTATTTTTGTGGACAAACTTCAGATTATGCACTCACCGGGGTATGTCTCGCCGTTACAAAATCCAAAAGAGTGGTTCCTTGAGATGTTGCTACCGTGGATAACACTCGCATTCCTCTTGTCTGCCATCTACGCACGACTAACTCGTGCGGGCATGCTTGAAATTATGAGCGAGGATTACATTCGCACAGCTCGCGCAAAGGGACTTAAGAAGTCAACAATTAACTTTAAGCACGTTTTACGAGCAGCAATCACGCCGATTGTTACAGTCTTCGGTCTAGATCTTGGCCAACTCTTAGGTGGCGCTGTTATTACTGAATACGTGTTCAATATCCCTGGGCTTGGAAGACTTGCAACTGATGCTGTTTCCAACGTCGACCTTCCAGTAATTGTCGGAACAGTTATGTTTGCAGCTTTCTTTATCGTCGTAGCAAATATTGTGGTTGATCTCTTGTACAGCCGCCTCGATCCAAAGGTGCGTATGCAATGAGCACTCCATTCTTAGAAGTTAAGGACCTTAAGGTTCATTTCCCAACCGACGATGGACTGGTTCGCGCGGTAGACGGACTAAGTTTCTCTGTTGAAAAGGGAAAGACACTTGGCATTGTTGGTGAGTCAGGTTCTGGCAAGTCGGTGACAAGTCTTGCGGTCATGGGACTCCACAAGGAAACTCGTGCTCAAGTAAGCGGTGAGATTCTTATTGATGGCCTAGATGTAGTGAGCGCATCCGAAGATGAAGTACGAAAACTCCGAGGCAAGAGCATGGCAATGATTTTCCAAGATGCGCTTGCTGCTCTCCATCCTTATTACAAGGTTGGTTCCCAAATTGCTGAGGCTTACAGAGTTCACCACGATGTATCTAAGAAGATTGCAAATGCTCGCGCGATTGAATTGCTTGATCGCGTGGGAATTCCAGATCCTGCAAAACGCGCAGAGGCTTACCCTCACCAGTTCTCTGGAGGCATGCGCCAACGTGCAATGATCGCAATGGCTCTTTCATGTAATCCATCCCTGCTGATTGCCGATGAACCAACAACAGCGCTAGATGTAACAGTTCAAGCGCAAATTTTGGATCTTCTTCGTGATCTTCAAAAAGAATTTGGTTCTGCAATTATTTTGATTACACACGATCTAGGCGTGGTCGCCGAGATTGCAGATGAGATCCTTCTTATGTATGCAGGTCGTGGAATTGAACGCGGAAGCACAAGAGATATTTTGAAGAATCCTCAACATCCCTATGCATGGGGTCTTCTTTCTTCTATTCCACGCCTTGATGGTGATCCAACGGTAAAACTTCCATACATTGAAGGCACTCCTCCATCACTTATCCGTCCACCTCAAGGGTGCTCGTTTAATCCTCGATGCAAGTATGTGGATCGAGTTGGAGGTGCCTGCACAGTTCAGATGCCAGAATTAATTTCAGTTTCAGGCTCCGTACACGAAGTTCGTTGCCATTTAGACCACAACAATCGCGTTGAAATATTCAACTCTGAAGTAAGGCCATTCCTATGACAAAACCGCTTCTCAAAGTAACTGGCCTCACAAAGCATTTCCCTACTGCAAAAACTGGGCCATTTACCGCCGGTCCAGTAGTACAAGCAGTCGATAACATTTCATTTGACCTTGGCCAAGGTGAGGCCCTCGGTCTAGTGGGTGAATCTGGCTGCGGTAAATCCACAACTGGTCGCCTGATTACACGCTTGCTCGAACCAACTGCGGGAACAATCGAATTTGAAGGCCAAGATATTTCCAAACTTTCTTCTGGGGAACTTCGTCCAATTCGCACTCACCTCCAAATGATTTTCCAAGACCCTTATGCATCGTTAAATCCTCGTCACACGGTTGGAACAATCGTTGGAACGAGTTTTGCAATTAACAAAATCAAGCCAGAGGGTGGCGTGAAGAAAGCAGTTCAAGAACTTCTTGAAATTGTTGGACTAAACCCAGAGCACTACAACCGCTACCCCCACGAATTTTCCGGCGGTCAGCGCCAACGCATTGGAATTGCCCGCGCACTTGCAGTGCGACCTAAGTTAATCGTTGCAGATGAGCCAGTTTCGGCCTTGGATGTATCGATCCAAGCGCAAATCATTAACTTACTCCAAGATTTACAACGCGAATTTTCACTTGCATTTGTATTTATCGCCCACGACTTGGCTGTTGTTCGACACTTTTCTCAAAGAGTTGCCGTTATGTATTTGGGCAAAATTGTTGAAGTTGCAGATCGCGATACCTTGTATTCATCGCCTAAACATCCGTATACAAAAGCTTTGCTTTCAGCTGTTCCGGATGCAGATCCAGATGGCATTGGAGCGCGTGAACGTATTCGTTTAACCGGTGACGTTCCCAATCCAATTAATCCTCCATCAGGGTGCAGGTTCAGGAACCGCTGTTGGAAAGCACAGGACATCTGCGCCTCACAAGAACCTTTGCTTCTACAACTTGGTGCTTCCTCTGTTGCTTGCCATTTTCCAGAGAACTAGTAAGTAGCAGATACCAGCATGAGCGGACTTCGTAACAACGCTCCCCTACTTGACGCTTATCTTTCTTACTTTGAAGAGCACCATATTTCATTCACCATTCCCGGACACAAACACAAGGCTTCCCTTCTCGATGAAGGACTAGGCCGTGTAGTTGATTCAGATCTCCCACTCTTTGGTGGGCTTGATGAAATCAAATTGACTCATAATGTCTTGGATAAAGCTGAAAAACTTGCGGCAACGCTTTGGGGCGCACAATGGGCAAAATTTTCAACTGGTGGTTCCACGCATGCCAATCAAGCCATCGTCTTGGCTCTGGGTAAGCCAGGTGACAAAGTTGCAATATCAAGAACTGCTCACCGATCAGTTCTCAGCGCACTTGTTCTCAGTGGCCTAGAACCCATTTGGATGTTTCCAGAAATTGATGCAAAAACAGGCGTGCCTGTCGGAATTCCCCTAAGTGAGATTGAACGAGTAAGTGAACTAAACCCGGTAGCAATACTCCTGACAGAGCCAGGTTATCTAGGCACCCTCTCTGACCTCTCCCCCATTATTGAGAAAGCACATTCGAAAAATATTGCAGTTGTGATCGATGCGGCTTGGGGTGCTCATTTTGGATTCCACAGCGCGATTCCAGCACATGCAATTTCTCTTGGCGCCGATGCACTCGTTACCAGTGTTCATAAGAACTTACCTGGTTATAGCGCCGCAGCCCTTTTGCTTGTTCAAGGATCCCTCATTAATCGCGAGCGTTTGAATCAAAGCTTCGAGACAACTCACACAACATCTCCAGCCGGTGCCCCGCTTGCTTCCATCGATGGTTCTCGTGCGCTGCTGGAAACTCGAGGTGAGGAGCTCATCAAAGAACTGCTCCATAACGTTGAAACGTTTAAGACCCATATTGAATCCTCGCTCGACAAAAAAGTATTTCTCTCGCCGGAAGATTTCAAACCGGGTCGCTTCGATCCAACAAAGATTGTCCTTCAAACTGCAGGAATTGGCGTTTCTGGAGTAGAACTCGAATCTGAAATACGTAAAGGTGGAATTCGAGTCGAGATGGCCGATCGCGATACCGTCGTATTTTTAGCAACTCTGGCCGATACTCATAAAGATTTTCTCGAGCTAACAAAGGTTCTCAATGTTGCACTTTTGAAGCTAAGAAGTGAACCTCGCCCTGTTAAAACATCACTGAGCTGGTCTGTTAAACCCGAACAAGCAATTACGCCTAGGGAAGCTTATTTTGCGGAGACCGAAATGATTGGACGAAGCGAAGCTGCGGGAAGAATTAGTGCAGATTTGATTGCTCCGTACCCACCTGGAGTTGCTGTACTTGCCCCAGGTGAAAAAATTACCGAAACAATCCTTGCTGGATTAATTGCAACCCAGGCCGATGGTGTGCGAATTGCTTACGCGACAGACCCGTCACTTCAAAGCTTTCGGGTTGTTAAGTAAGTTTCTTACTTACCTAACGCTTTAAGAATTTGTTGAGCGTGATCGGTTGGGTGATTTGTATAACCCTTTATCCACTTTTCAATTGTAAAGCGACCTGATTCCGTGTGCTCACCAAAATTTTCTAGCTGTTCTGGAGTTAAGCGGCGAAGAATCATCAGCGATCCAGCACGAACTGCACGAAAAACGTTCAGCGAAATTTCGATAGGAAGTTCTTTATAACCCAAGGTTGCACTCTCTGCCCAAGCTCCTTCGTCATATCCTTGAATGACCGAACCAGGTTCAGCAACAAGGCGGCGCAAACGTGCATACGACTGTGCCTCGCTATCTGCAAGGTGATGGACCACTTGTCGTGGAGTCCAACCCTCTCCATCGCTCTTGTCGAGGTCACCCTCTTGGAGTCCAGAAACAATTTTCAAGAATTCATTTGTGGAGTTTTCATAATCAGAAGCGATGGATGCAATAGTCATGTCGGGATTGTACTTAATAACTATTGAGAGATAGCAACTCCCGTGAGGTCATGAAGGGCTGAGTAAACAGCGTCTGCCGACCATGAAGGTTCCTGAGGCTTAGCAAGATTTCCAAGCCCATCTTCGCTTAGGAACTTCTTCAACTTCTCAGGAATAGTCGCCTTACCAGGGTTTGGGTTACCCAAATCAAGCCACTTCCAATGAGAGTCCGGCCCAATTACCAGAACAAGATCAGGATGACTCATGTCATATGTTCCTGGCTTACCTGTTTGCCAATCGACGGGCATAGTTGCCTTTTCCTTTGCCGAAAACTCCATTCGCACTGCCGGGGCTCCGAAATAGTTCCAAAGCTTTTCCAGATCAGCAACGCTTCCCGAAGCTAGTGAAAAAGAAGTGTCGTTATAAAGTGCGTAATAGGCCGAGAGGCGCGAGGAAATATCTCTCTGCCCGTCAACTGAAATTTCAAGAACTTTTACTTTATCTTTCAACTGAGAAGACGAAACTGCGTCCCCGATACTTCGCATGGTCGCCGTCGTCATTGGGCAAATCTCCTGACACGATGTCAAGAAGTTTGAGATGACAATGTATTGACCTTTCAAATCTCCAAGTGTGATGGCTTTCCCTGTCTGATCAAATAAAGGCGCGGATAAAATATCTCCGGGAATTACTTGGTCCAAATACGAACCACCGCCGCGCGCTGCCTCACCAGCGACAGGTTTTGCTGTCGACATCGAACTATGTTTGGTCGCTTGACCACATCCAGTAAGGAGCAGTGCGGAAATCGAAATCAGCGCGAATAATTTAGTTTTCATATTGAACCTATTTCTTTGGAATGTAGTAAAAATAGATTGAGCTTTGGACGGGGTGACCGTCTTCAGAAACCACTCGCCAGGACATCGTGATTTTGCCAACGCTGGGCGTCTTTACCAACGACACAGAAAGACGTGCGCCATTTACGCTGGAATTTTTTACATCCATCTGCATTCCCATGGAATCTTTCACAACCAAGCGATCTACCTTGGATCCTGGAAGTGAAATTAAATTGCCATCGAATTCCACCCATACAGCGGCAGGCCAAACTTTTACAATTGCCTTTGCTTTTGGAAAACTCGACGAGATTTGAGCGTGAGCCATCGCAGATGGCGCTGTTGCCAGCGCCATCCCGATGGTTGCCACTACGGCAATGATCTTCTTCATAACCTTAGGTTACGCCTTAGCCTTCGTAGTTAGTGATGGTGCTGGACCAAATTCAGTATCTTCAGTTCCGGCCTTGGTGGTTCCATCAGTAATGATCCACTTCAAATAAAGAGGCTTCTTCAAACCTGCCGTCGTTGAAGGCGCAAAGCAGGTTTGCGTTGTTGCCAAGTTAATCTTTTGAGGGGTTGCATCCCATGTAACCTTCAAGCCGAAATCATAGAAAGTTCCGTCATCAATAACATAGGACTTTGCTTTCGCTGTCCATGTCACTGTATAGAAGTCAGGGACACCTTTTGCATCCACCGCGGCAGAAGCCACGACTGAGGTTTTGTAACCCACATGGAATTCCGGTGTTGGCTTTCCTGCAGTGCGAGGAACATCCACACTAAAGACACTCGTTCCATACTTTTGATCTTTATAAGTACATCCATGGCCTAGGGACAACCAAACACGACTCGCCGTACCAGCGGTGTCTGTATATCCTTTTAGTTGAACTGAAACGTGAGCTGAAGCTGCTTGAATGGATACCAAGCTGAACGAACAAGCAATTGCGCATGCCAATAGAATCTTTTTTTTCATTTTAACCTTTTCCTTAAATTATTTTGATAAACATCGGTAAATAAACCGGAGATCCCTTTAGCAATTCATGCCAGGGCTTTAAAAGTGATAGAGAGTTAAAGTAATGAGAATTTCAAATAAGAACTGGGGGACCTCGCCAGTTAAGTCGCATTTCCGTCAGAAGCGATCGAATTCGCTCTGGGGCCCTAAAATTTCCAAAGTAAGAACTGGTATTTGTAGAAGGATAAAACACTTGAAAACCTACCAACATGTTCGTTGGACGGCTTAAGGTGAAATTCCAAAAGTGCTCTGAATTGAGAATGTATAGATAGGTGACGAGGCCTGCTGCGCCATGGGAAAGAGCCATAGACAAGCCAGATTGAGAACACCCGCCTAAGACCACGTGTGAAAAACCTTGGGCGATGGTTACCAAGATAGCCAGCCTCGAACCTTCTAGGCGAAGTTTGGTAGTCGGATACACCAAGAGAGTAAAGAAAAGAGATTCCAATAGAAGGGGCCTTAGAGATATCAGGCATCCGTCAACAAGATGGTGGGCAAGAACTCCACTTGAAACGAGCACCGCCACATTGGCGGCATTTCTCACGTTTCGTAAGGTTTGCATCACCTTCTCATCATAAACCAAATAGAAATCTAAATGAAGTATATGCAGGTGCAAATTAGTCGCGTTTAGGTAATACGCCCTTCTTTCTTTAAAATTCAACGAGGGTTTAACTTCTCGAATATCTAAGGGAGAAACAAATGAAGGTCCATTCCGATATCACAAAGATTGTTGGCAATACACCGCTCGTTCGCATCAACCGAATTATGGATGGCGCCGAGGCCCAAGTTTTTGCAAAATTAGAATTCTATAACCCAACAAGCACAATTAAGGATCGCATTGGTATTGCAATGATTGATGCTGCAGAAAAATCTGGTGAACTAAAGCCAGGTGGCACAATTGTTGAAGCCACTTCAGGCAACACCGGCATCGCACTTGCGATGGTCGGTGCAGCACGCGGTTACAAAGTTATTCTCACGATGCCTGATTCGATGTCGAAAGAACGTCGCGCGCTTCTTCGCGCATTTGGCGCAGAATTAGTTCTTACCCCGGCTGCTGAAGGCATGCGTGGAGCCGTTGCAAAGGCGGAGGAGCTCGGAACAGGTGCCGGAGCTGTCTTAGTTCGCCAATTTGAGAATGCCGCAAACCCAGAGATCCATCGCCACACTACAGCCCAAGAAATTTGGAACGACACCGATGGCCAAGTCGCCGCACTCGTTGCAGGAATTGGCACTGGCGGAACAATCACAGGCGTTGGACAAGTTCTTAAAGAGAAAAATCCAGATATCAAGGTTTTCGCTGTAGAGCCCGCAGCGTCACCAATCCTCAATGGAGGAAAGCCTGGTGGCCACCCAATTCAAGGAATCGGACCAAACTTCGTTCCAAATATCCTCGATACAAAGATTTACGATGAAGTACTTGATGCATCAAACGAAGATGCGCTTTCGTATGCACGTCGCGCTGCAAAAGAAGAAGGCGTGCTTGTCGGCATCTCTTCAGGAGCAGCTCTATGGGGTGCATCACAGATAGCAAAGCGTCCAGAGTTCGCTGGAAAAATTATTGTTGTAATTATTCCTTCATTTGGTGAACGCTATCTTTCAACGGTTCTTTACCAAGATTTGATGGACTAATCTTTAACTATATGTTTAAGACAATTAAAGAAGACCTCGACAACGCGATACTGCGCGATCCGGCAGCACGTAATAAGTTCGAGGTCTTTCTAACTTATCCGGGTGTCCACGCAATTTGGAATTATCGAATTGCGCACAAACTCTGGATGCATGGTTTCAAACTTATTGCTCGCATGCTTTCAAATCGCGCACGACGCCGAACCGGAATTGAAATCCATCCTGCTGCCTTGATTGGGCACCGCTTCTTTATTGATCATGGAATTGGCGTTGTAATTGGCGAAACAACCCAAATTGGTGATGACGTGATGTTGTATCACAACGTAACTCTTGGAGCTCGTCGATTTGCTACCGGAAAACGTCATCCAACAATTGGGAACCGCGTAACTATTGGCGCAGGTGCAAAGATTCTTGGGCCAGTGAATATCGCTGATGACGTTCGAATCCCTTACAACCGCGTTGTGTTAGAAGATATCGCCTTCGAAGTTCACGAATACTTCTACGAAATTTAACGAGGATGGCTTAGAGCCAATCCAATCGCAAGAATCAGGATTCCCCCAGCAGATATTGCGGTGAGAATTCGTCGAACTTTAGGTCGCGAAAGCACCGATGACGACTTTTCGACCACAGCAATCAAGCTGAAATACCAGGCCATTGACGTGGCCGATTGAACGCAGGAAAGAATAAAAATTCCCCAACCAAGGTTGAAATCCTTAGGTACAAATTGTGGAATGAAAGCAACGGCAAATACAGCTGCTTTTACATTTGTTAAGTTTGTAATCAACCCAAGTCGCAATGCTGGGAAAAAAGATGTTTTCGCTTTTCCGGATACTTCAAACTTGCCCGACTCTTTTCGAAGCTCCCAAAGTGTTTGAATCGAGAGCCCCACTAAGAAAATTACGCCCGCCCATTTCAAGACCGAAAAAGCAAATGGGGAGCGTGCAAAAATCGCCGATAAGCCAACTGCGGAGGCAGCGCCCCAGATAACAAGTCCCCCGGAATTACCCAGAACGGAGTATGTGGCTGCGCGAGATCCGCCGACTAGTGATTGACGCAAAATCATCGCAACACCTTGGCCAGGAACCATGGCCAATAAAAGAGCAGTCAACGCGAATGCTGGAATTACGCTTACTAGGTTCATGCAGCAATCATCGCTTTTACAATTGGCAAGCCAGCTTCAAGAGATTGCGCAAAGGCAGTGCAATTCAATTGAAGCCAAGCACCGTGATACTTCACGTTGAGTGCCCATAAATGAAATTCATTGGAAGGAGATTGGGGTTTGATGTAAAAGTAAGCTTCATCTTCGTCAACACCTGCAAGGTCGACTTTGCTGTACCCCTCTTTTTGCCACAGAACTGCGCGCTTTTCGAATAGCCCGTTTGAATCATCAACCCATTTAGCAGTCACGCCAATTTCAGCGCTTTGAATTCCGTAGGAACATGCAATCCCACCGTTATTCAAGAAATCTGCTAATTCCGAACCCGGAGATGGTTGCCATTGAGTAGCAATATATTTTGAACCAGAAACGATTTTTGAAAGTGCTTCGTTTAAACCAGTTTTCGTGCAATCTGAAGGAATTACAAATTTTGTGGCTGGAGTAGGCGTGGTGGATGGAGCAACCTTTACGGCGCCGCAACATCCAGCGAGGAGCAGTACTGCGGCAATTGAAAAACTAATTTTTCGTAACACGATGCACCTTATGTTGCGCTGCTTGTGCGAGCGGACGAATAGTCATTGAATCGACGTTGAAATGGTCGGGCAACATGATGCTCCAACGAATTGCTTCGGCTACATCTTCAGCCGTTAGAGGCTCAGAAACTCCTTCATATATTTTTGCTGCTTTATCTGTATCCCCTGCAAATCGATTGAGCGCGAATTCATCGGTCTTCACCATGCCCGGCGCAATTTCGGTGACCCTAATTGGTTCCCCGTTGAGCTCGAGTCTCAAAGTTTGCACAAGCGCTTTTTCGGCATGCTTTGCGGCGGTGTAACTACCACCCGTCTCATACGTTATGTGCCCTGCCGTCGATGTGAGGATGACAATAATTCCGCGGCCCGACGCTCGAAGATGAGGCGTTAAGGCTTTTATTACTCGCACAGACCCCAAAACATTTACATCAAAAGTTTTAGACCACGAATCGATATCAGAGTCCATAATGGATGCGCCATCAAATGAACCGCCAGCATTACTGACGACAACAGTTAGGGGCTTACCTGTTAGGTACTTTGCAAGTGCATCGACTGATTCTTGGTCGGTGACATCTAGCTGGCGTGCCTCAATATTGGGATTGGAAGCAGCAAGCGCTTCAAGACGATCCATTCGTCTGGCAGCAGCAATTACGTGATAGCCATTAGCGGCTAATAGTTTTGCAGTTGCTGCCCCGATTCCACTGCTTGCGCCCGTGACGACTGCGTAATCGACCTTTTCGCTCATCTGCGTATCTTACGTCCACGTATTGGCGTACCGTCACTCCCCCGGAATTAGCAGATCTAGGTACCAGGGCGAATGACCTTGGTTTTCTACAAGTTCGCATTCAAAATACTTGGCCACAATCAGCTCAAGTTCGAGTGGACTTCTTGGAGGAATCGGTTCAAGAAGCAAGTGGCGAGTGAGTTCGCCACGATACTTTTTAGACATATGGGTGATGACGATTCGATTTCGCCCGACCACTTTGAAGACTCGGATTGCTACCGTCTTTCTTGGGTCTGGCTGCCAGACTCCTGCATATGTCGAACTGCGACAATCAATAATCAGTTCACTTGAAAGCTTTTCGAGCGCGGCCGTAACGCCGCTCTTCCAGCTCGATGTCTTCATCTTTACTTTATAGCTGGGAATGACGTCCGACATTCTGATTGCGCCAAAGAGCGAAGAGATAATGGCTACAGATTTAAGTCCTCGCTTTTGAGCAGCTTTTGGCAAACCACCCCAATCAAGGGCTTTGTAGAGAACACCTGAATAAATTTCACTAGCTGGACGACATTTTGTTAAGTCAATATCGCCAGGGATCCTGGCGGCTCGAACTTCACTCAAATCCGCAGAAAATGAAAGAGCGGCCAAGTCCAACTTCTCCCCTGACTCGGGTGAGATCTTGCCTTCACTTGGCGGGAGCAAAATCAACATATGTGAAGCATCGTAGCAATGAATCTTGTAACCTCTGGGCATGACCACGACCGTACGTAAAATCGAATTGTCCGATAAAGAGCGCTGGCTTGAACTTTTCAAGGACTACATCGTTTTCTATGAATCAGAACTAACAGATGAGCAATTCGAACTAACATGGCAAAGAATCCATTCGGATTTCAACATGTACGGCTTGCTAGCCGAGCACGATGGCAAAATTGTTGGTCTGGCACATTATCTTTACCGACCAAGCACCTGGGCAGTCAGCGATTTTTGTTACTTGGAGGATCTTTTCGTAGATCCATCGGTTCGCGGCAAAGGCGTTGGAAGAGCGTTAATAAATACTCTTGGGGAGATTGCAAGCAAAGCGGGAGCAGAGCGCCTATATTGGACGACAGCGCCTGATAACGCAACTGCCCGCCGACTCTATGATTCACTTGCAACGACAAATCGAGTGCAATACCGAATTCCACTCAATCAAAAGTAGTTAAACTCTCAATATGCTCGAGAGATGGACGTCCGCGATAATTCGCAATCGCCTTCCAATTCTCGCACTTTGGTTAATTGCTATCATTTTCGGAATCTTCGCAAGCGCCAATATCAATGATCGTTTAACAACTTCACTTACGGTACCTGGAAGCCAGTCTGCACAGGCTGATCAAATCCTTGCAAAACACTTCAATGAAAATGTAGAAGGAACGTTCACGGTTTTCTACAAATTCAAAAACGCCACAAAGCCTCAAATTCAAAAATACACGGACGATATTTTGATTGCGGCTAAATCAATTCCTACTTCTCGAGTGCTTCAAACAAAAGCTCTTGCTGGAGTTTTATTTGCAAGTATTGGAACTTCCTTTGATTTGCCACATGCTGCTCTATACACAAAGACGCTACGAGCCTCTCTCGCCGACGTTGGACTTCAAGGAGCTCTTGTAACTGGCCCTCCGGCAATAAAATCTGACGTGACCCCCGTCTTAGCTCAAGACTTGCGCAATGGCGAGAGCGTTGCCCTTCTAATTGGATTTCTTCTTCTTATTCTTGTTTTAGGCTTTTCGTGGGCATCGGTTGTCCCGTTAATTCTGGCTACATCGATAATCACGACAACACTTGGATTCGTTTATATATTGAGCCACAAATTCTTGATGGTTCTTTACATTCCAAATATCGTGGAACTAATTGGGCTCGGCCTTGCTATCGATTATTCACTTCTTATTGTTCAACGCTTCCGCCTAGAACTTAGATCTCAAGATGAAGAGCCTGCCATCTTACGTACAATGAATACTGCAGGCCGAACCGTCATACTCTCAGGATTCACAGTCGCCTTAGGGCTTGCCGCTCTTCTATTCGTGCCCGTTCCCTTTATTCGCTCACTTGGTATTGCCGGAATTCTCGTTCCCTTGATTTCGATTCTTGCCACATTAACGCTTCAACCTGTTCTTCTCTCCTATTTGGGGCGAGAGGGAGTCCAAAGTTTCGGATTTAAAGGGTTGCTCGACCAAAAAGATGCAACAAAAGGCGCTATCGCCTTCGTCGCGCGATTTGTTATCCGAAAACCGCTTGTAGTCTTTCTCGGCTCCATTACATTTCTCGCGGTCGCAATCGTTCCAATTTTTGCCCTCCACGTAACACCTAGTTCACTGACGGCCATTCCAAAGAACCTTGAATCAGCAAAGGCTTTGGCTCTAGTCACAAATGGTGCTGGCGCGGGCGCAATTACTCCAACAGAAATTATCATCGATTTGGGTGCAGGCAACAGAATTGGCAATGCAAATCAAGCCAGAATGAATCTAGCGATAAAAATTTCAAACGATTCAGAAGTCTTCTTAGTTGCAAATGGAGAGAAGCAGCCTTACGTAGATACAACTGGTAGGTATTTGAGGTTGTATGTCATTGGAAAACACGATCTTGGCGCTCCCCAGACACAAGCCCTTGCAAAGAGAATACAAAATCAATATCTCACCGGCACATCGTTCCCTACCGGCACAAGATTTTATCTTGGAGGCGCTCCGTCGCAAGGAAGTGACCTCCTGAACAAAATCTATTCTTCGCTTCCGCTGCTTATCGGCTCAATATTGGTACTCGTATATTTGATTCTTTATCGAGCTTTTCGTTCCATCATTCTTCCCGTCAAAGCAATATTGCTGGACTTAATCTCAGTTCTGGTCGCGTTTTCAGTCGTCGTTGCAGTTTTCCAATTTGGAGTCGGATCGACTTTATTTGGTACGTATCACTTATCTCAGATTGAAGCGTGGGTCTTGGTTTTTCTCTTTGCAATACTTTTTGGTCTTTCGATGGATTATGAAGTATTTATAGTCTCGCGAATGCGCGAAGAGTGGGATTCGGGCGAGTCAAATAACGACTCAGTACTTAATGGCATATCGCATACTGGAGGCGTCGTGACGTCGGCGGCAACTATTTTGATTGTTGCTGTTAGCGGGCTGGCATCGGGACACTTTGCGGGATTACAACAACTTGGTATCGGTCTCGCCTTTGGAATCTTTATTGATGCCACAATCATTCGCATGCTCTTGTTGCCAAGTGCGATGGTTCTTCTTGGAAAGTGGAATTGGTGGGCTCCTGCCCACACTAATCAAAAGTAAAGCCTTCCCACTCGTTTCCGAGAGAGAAGGCTTGTACTTCTTATGCTTTAGACGTGTATTACTTTGTTATCGTGATTGCGAACTGGACCGTTGGTGGCTGATAGCCAAGAGCAAGTCCTGGAATATCGTTCATGTTCGAAAGAACTGGCAACATTCCGTATGGAGTATTCGCAAATGATGGCTGATTTGTGTAAAGCACTGGATGCAAATCAATGAGATGCGTTCCAGGCTTTCCCGTTGCGATTAGGTGAACGACCATGTAGCCGTTTGAATTGAATCCGCAACCGTAACCGATGTAGCTGTTGTCGTACGTGACAGCCAATGTGTTATCGAGTTGAGTCCAACCAACACCCTTCATTGCAATGGTGAATTCTTCACCAGCTTTGAAAGTTGTCTTTGGAACGCCTGATCCATCGCGAAGTTCAGGTGCATTTGAAGTATCAGCAGCGGCGATGCCTTGGCTGAGAACTTTTCCACTCTTATCAACGTAATTGAAAATGCTTTCTTTTACATAGATAGGAACCTGAGCTTCAATCAAGTCACCCTGCTTTACCTGGATGACGTGCCATCCACCAAGGTGGTCTGGGATTGTTACATCAGTTGAAAGGGTTCCTGCTGCTGGCGTAGCGCTTCCGAGAGGAACGCCTGTATAAATCCAGCATGTACCTGTGCAGTTCACTCGGTTTCCAATAACAGAAGCCCAAACAATCTGATGAGCGCCCGTTGTTGAAAGACCTGTGACGTTCAGTTTCACCTTGGCACCAACAACACCGCTATCAGCTGAAAGAGTTGCTACTGCCTTTGTGTTTGGATCAACGCCGGCGTTGGACAACGTTGTGTGCTGCGCATCTGCTGGTTGGAATGTTTCAGGGAAGATGATTGCTGGCTTTGGAGCTCCAGCATCCTTTGTGATTGTGAAAGTCTTCGAAGAACCAAGTGCAAAGGGAACTGGAGACTGCTTGATGTTCATGTATTGAACGCCAATTCCAGCTGTTAAGGCAACGACATGCTTGCCGACATCTCCTGATGCACGAATTGTGAACTTGGTATATCCGCGAGTCCAAATACCTTGGACTTCACCAGCGTAGAGGTTGTCCCAAAGTACTGAGTCTCCACCTGTATAAAGATTTGGTCCCATACCTGAGTATTCAATAGTTATTGGAGTTCCAACTGGTCCAGATGTTGGAGAGATCTTAAGAGTTGGATTCATTTGGAATCCGCCGTGCGCAATAGCCGAAGTTCCCTGCAGCGCATAGATGTCATGCAAGCCACCGAAATCACGAGGGATTTTCGTCTTCAGAGTGAAGTTACCACTCGCATCTGTTGTTACATCCCCAAGATTTACGTTGTACTTGATGTAGCCATTACCCATGTAGTTAACAGTTGTTGGGTCGATACCGACCTTCCAATACCCCTCAGCTGTTGACCAGGTTAGAGGCAATGTGGTGCTTGCTGGCAACCCTTTGCCTGAAATCGTTATAGGTGTTCCTTCTGGGCCTTGCTGTGGAACTACATCGATATTTAAGACCTTTTCTGCCACTGTAAATGCCGCAGCTTTAACTCCAGTAAATGGAAGTGCAGGTACGCCTTTAAGGTCTTTTGGTGCAAAAACTTGGATTGCTGTTGAGGCGTCGGTTGCCATTGCTGGAGCAATCATTGCCATTGGCACGATTGCAGCAACTGCAATACGAAGCGCCATCCCCTTCTTATTTCTTAACATTTGCTTTCCTCTCCGAATTTTACAAAAATGTTTGATAGAAAAGAGCCCGATCCGTTTGAGGCTCAGGCCCTTTTCAATATTGTCTAACTATCTAATTTGCCTGAATTACTTTGTTGGAACTGCAAACAAAGTAAGTTGTGATAATGGGTTGAAGTGTGAAGACCAAGTTCCAGTTGCTCCTGCAATTGGATTCTTCAAAGCAACGCTGCGATAGTAAGAAACGTTCTGATAAACAGTCTTTCCATCGACTACTGAACGCACACGCTTTGTAGCTAGAACTTTTGCAACACTTGAATCCTTTGCAATCATTGTGATCTTGAAATTGATGATTCCAAGAGTGTTATAAAGAGGCGCTGCGCCTGTCTTAAGGATTGCAGTCCAGAATGCCGCTCCGCTGTGGTTGCCGTATGCCATTTGAATTGGGGCTGCGACACCGTCAACTGTGATGAAAGCCTTAGCAGTGTTTGAGGAATCCATAACAGCTCCGCCAAGGTCAGCATTGTTTGCGTAAACGCGCCAAACAATTGTCTGTCCAAGAACGTATGTGCTTGTTACAGCACAACCGCCGCCAAGGTAAGGCGCTAGGACGCCTGTTGTACCCGTAGCTAGAACTTCATCAACATACATGTTGATAGGTGAAACAACACCTTGGACTGGTACACCGACAACAACGTTGAATGCAACAGCGTTTACCGCTGCCACAGTTGTATCAGTTGGGGTTAACTTTCCTGTCAAGACAGTCTTGCCGGATGCTGCTGGGGTCCAAAGACACTTTGCAACGAATGGTGCTGCTGTTGATGTTGCAACAGCTTCGCAACCCTTTACAACTGCGCCAGCTGCCGAAAACTGAACTGCGCCAGCAACGCTTGCGGTTCCAACAATATTTACTGGATCAAGTCCAAATACTGCGCTTCCGCCTGATAGAACCAATGTTGGTGCATCTGCTGCTTGTGCAGGTGCTCCAACGAATACTCCGCCGAACAGTGCAACTGCACTGATGACTACGGCTCCCGTAAATCTTTTCATTTTTTCTCCTTTTAGATAACTAGCACGTCTATTGCTATTAATTTTTGGAACTATTTAGTTGTGATACTTCCACTGATATTAAGTGTGACTGCTTCGCTTTCGGATGAGCCCGCAGCAGTTGATTTGATTGCAAAGGAACCAGTAACTTTTAGAGTTCCAGTTGCTCCCACAAATTTTCCTGTGCCGCCATTGACGACTGCATTTCCCTTAATGCTGATATTTGCTGGTGCCTCTCCTGCATCAGCGCATCCTTGAGATGATGTATCAAAAGTAACTTTGACTGTATTTGCACCGGAGCCAAGAACACCTGATCCATTAATGGCATCGCACTGACTTGCTGGCGCTGCGCTTCCTGTGCCGCTTAGAGAATCTAGTCCAGCAGTTGTACCCGAACCAGTTGCAGAAACTGAAGTTACTGTTACAGCGCTATCGCTCCACACCATCTTCATTGTTCCTTTGTATGTTGCAGTGAGTGCAACAGATCCGCCACCAGAAGTAGCTGGCTTAGTAGAAGGCTTGGCTACAGGCTTGGGTGCTTTTGTTGTATATCCGGTTGGGCATTTTGCAGTTGTAACTTTCTTAACCACAGTGCCTTTGTAACAAGTAATTGATTTTGTAGCTGCATTTGCAACTGTAGATCCCGCAACAAGTGCGCCTATAGCGGCCACAACGATGAGGCCCTTTGCGAGCTTTGATTGACGTACGTTCATTTGATTCCCCAACTCTCCGTTATTGATCTTGGTTCTTTCTTACGGAGAAATCTTTTCACTTGAGGAAAATGAAAGGGATGAAAATGCGAGGGGCAGCCCTTGGCTACTTATTCCTTGCATCACAATTGATTTTTAGGCGTATTCCTTGGGTCACATTTCATGCGGAGTGAGTGGTGTCCCCCACTCAGAATTTGCAAGTTATAAAACGTTAGTTATTTAAGCCAAAAATTTAAGCCAACAACTCCTTGAGTAATAATTCAACTCGGGCTTTGATTTCATTTCGTATTTCACGCACTTTTTCAATATCTTGTCCGGCTGGATCATCTAAAACCCAATCCTCATAACGCTTTCCTGGATAGAACGGACAAGCATCTCCGCATCCCATTGTTACAACAGCATCAGATTCCAACACGGCTTCGGTTGTAAGAATTTTTGGTTGTTGATTTGCAATATCAATTCCTTCTTCAGCCATTACAGCAATGGCTTGTGGATTGATTGTTTCTTTCGGCGCAGACCCAGCAGAAAGTACTTCAACTTTTCCCTCTGAGAGTTCGCGCATATAACCTGCCGCCATTTGCGACCTACCAGCGTTATGAACACAAACAAAGAGAACGGTTGGCTTCTTTTGCATGGCTAAATTAAATCAGAGAAAAGTGAACGGCGAATGAACGCAGGCTTTACTTCTTAACCAATTTATAACCAGTTGGGCACTTAACAACCTTTGCCTTGAATGTCTTCTTCACAAGCTTGCCCATGACAAGTTTTGAGCAGACAAACGACTTAAGAACAACGCCAGCTCCTGGTTTGATCACAAAAGCAGCATCTGTTGCTGTCACTGTCACTGTTGGTGTGGCAGTAGGTGTTGCCGTGTAGGTACAAGTGATTATTTGAGTCTTCACCTGGCTCTTTGTAACTGTTTGTACTTGGGTCTGCACGTTGTTTTGCACATAAGTTTGTTGCAAATAAACCGTGGCTGTGACTGTTGGTATCGGCGTTCTCGTGCTTCCACCATTTTCGGGTCTAACGGTGCGAATCGGAGTGGCTTGCCCAGAAGCGGTAGGAATACCGACTGGAGTTGCAGTGCCTGAAGGAGTTGGTGCACTCGTCACGTCAGGAAGGTCAGTTGTAATTGGTGGCATTGTTGCGCAACCTGAAGAACTTGGCGCAGGAGTTGCAGAAGTATTTGTTGCTACAGTCGTCGGATTTGTCACTGGTGGGGTGGTTGCAGATTGAGTT
>CAIUFY010000047.1 GCA_903898555.1 uncultured Actinomycetes bacterium | reverse complement strand
CGATCTCTATCTCAGATCAAGGAATTGGTATTCCCGATAAAGATCTTGAGCGAATTTTCGAACGCTTCTATCGCGTTGATGCTGCTCGAAGCCGCGAGACCGGCGGAACAGGTCTAGGACTTTCCATTGTGAAGCATGTTGCAACCAACCATGGTGGCGATGTTTCCGTATGGAGCGTTGAAGGTGCAGGAAGTACCTTCACAATTCGCTTCCCTCAAGCGAATGCGCAGGAACGCCTACAAGTTGGAGGGACGCAGATATGAGCATGAGAACAAAGATTCTTCTCGTTGAAGACGAATCATCACTATCGGAGCCTTTGGCATATTTGCTGGGTAAAGAGGGCTTTGATGTAGTAATCGCCGAGACTGGAACAGCAGCTGTTGAAATGTTCACTCGAAGCGGAGCTGATCTTATTCTTCTTGATCTTATGTTGCCTGGAATTTCTGGAACTGAAGTGTGCCGACAAATCCGCGCGACTTCGGCTGTTCCAATCATTATGTTGACAGCAAAAGACACCGAAGTAGATAAGGTCGTTGGACTCGAACTTGGCGCAGATGATTATGTTACAAAGCCATATTCAGCTCGCGAACTTGTTGCTCGTATTCGTGCTGTTCTTCGTCGACAAGGTGGCCTTGACGACAATTACGGTGAGGATGCGCAATTAGTCGCAGGTCCTGTAAAAATGGATGTAGATCGCCACATAGTTACAGTCAACGGCGAAACTGTTCCGCTCCCACTAAAAGAATTTGAACTATTGGAATATTTGATTCGAAATTCAGGTCGAGTCCTGACCCGCGCGCAACTTATAGATCGCGTTTGGGGAAATGATTATTTTGGCGATACAAAGACACTTGATGTCCACGTCAAACGCCTTCGCGCAAAAGTCGAAGTCGACCCAGCAAATCCGGTCTTTATCCAGACTGTTCGCGGATTAGGTTACAAGTTCGAAAATTAGTTTTTAAGCAACGTTTGCGAAAATATCTGACTTCTCGCGAACTAGAACGCTGAATGTAATTCCTGGTGTCTTGCCAAAAGTCACTGTGACATCTGCACGCTGACCTGGTGTGAGATTTAAACCTGGGAATGAGGCATGTGCGTTCGCGCTGTCACCAGAGAAAATAACTGGGGTGTTTTGAGCGAGCGCAACTGTTCCGGTGATTGCACCAGCAATTGCATTTGCAGAAATTGACGAAATTGCATCAGGCGTTGCATCTTCATTCACAACTGTTCCAACAAGAACTGCAGAACCATCGGGTTGTGCAACGAGTACGAAATCACGAAGCTTGAGAGTGCCACTATCTTTTTCGACGCCATCTGTTACTTGGCGGATCTTTGACGTTGGGGCATCTTTGCCAGCTGCTGTACAGCCAGAGAGCAGTCCAGCTGAAAGAAGGGCTACCGTTGCAATCGCAAGTTTCTTAGAAATCATGGGCGCAATCGTATCTTTTCAGGAGTGAAGCTCAGCCCAGCGGCTCCCTGAACCCTAAAGCCGGGCTGGAGAGATGTCCTGGGTTGCTGGTAGACTTGCCCTCTTGTTGTTAAAGACAGGACCCAGCTGGACTTACCGAAAGGCCATTCTCAATGACATTTAAGGTCGGCGAAACCGTTGTTTACCCACATCACGGAGCGGCTCTCATTGAGGCCATCGAAACCCGAACCATTAAAGGCGAAGAGAAGATTTACCTCGTTCTCAAGGTTGCCCAGGGCGACCTGACCGTCCGAGTCCCAGCTGAAAACGTTGACCTAGTAGGCGTCCGCGATGTCGTGGATTCAGCAGGACTTGACCGCGTATTTAACGTCTTGCGCCAGCCATACACCGAGGAGCCAACAAACTGGTCTCGTCGTTACAAGGCAAATGTTGAGAAGCTCGCCTCAGGCGACGTCATCAAGGTTGCAGAAGTTGTTCGCGATCTTTACCGTCGCGACCTCGATCGTGGGCTTTCTGCCGGCGAGAAGCGCATGCTTGCAAAGGCAAAGCAAATTTTGATTTCAGAGCTCGCACTTGCTGAGCGCACAGATGAAGAGAAGGCCGGCGTAATTCTTGATGAGGTCCTTGCTTCCTAATCACTCCGTAACCGTCATCATCCCTGCTGGGGGTAGTGGCGAACGTTTGGGTGCTCTACTTCCAAAAGCTTTAGTTTTGTTGGCTGGCCGTACGCTTGTCGAACATTGCGTTTCAAATATTGCACCAATTGCTAACCAAATCATTGTCGCAGCGCCTGCGGGTTTTGAAGAAGAATTTCGTTCGCTTCTTGGGGATGACGTTCTAGTTGTAACTGGCGGAGTGACTCGCGCTGATTCAGTTCGAGCAGCTTTGGAATATGCAACTTCAGAATTCATTCTCGTTCATGATGCGGCACGCTCTTTGGCTTCGGTTGAATTAGCAGGCCGAGTAATTGATGCGCTCGCTTCTGGTGAAAAGGCAGTCATACCTGCACTAGCCGTGATCGACACAATTAAACACGTGGATCATAATAATTTTGTAATTTCGACACATGAGAGAAGTGCACTTCGCGCGGTACAAACACCGCAAGGGTTTGATGCAAAGACGTTGCGAGCAGCCCACGCATCTTCACACGATGCAACCGATGATGCAGGACTTGTTGAAGCGCTCAACATCCCAGTAAAAATTGTTGATGGCGAAGATAAAGCTTTCAAAATAACTTTGCCTGAAGATTTGGCACGTGCGCAAAGAACACTCCTGGGTGAATTTGCTGAAGATATAAGAATTGGAATAGGTACTGATGCACACGCATTTAGTGCCGATTCAAATCGACCAATGTGGTTAGCCGGTCTTCTATGGAGCGATGAAGTAGGCGTAGATGGCCACTCCGATGGCGATGTGGCTGCCCACGCTATTTGTGATGCACTTTTTTCTGCTGCTCAACTTGGCGATCTTGGTTCGAATTATGGCGTTGCCGAACCGCAATGGGCCGGCGCATCAGGTGCAAAGCTTTTGCAAGAGACTCTGCGACGAGTGCGAACTGCAGGATTTGAAATAAATAATGTAAGCGTTCAGGTAGTTGGAAATCGACCAAAAATCGGTCCACGTCGAGCTGAAGCAATAAGCGCCTTGGCTAAAGCACTTGATGGCGCGCCAGTTTCGCTTAGTGCAACGACAACTGATGGACTTGGATTCACCGGTGAAGGCAAGGGGCTGTCGGCAATCGCGTCAGTGCTTCTCAGAGCGACAGGTAGAATCTCCTAATGGTGCTTTCGTTATATAACACTGCAACTCGAACCGTTAGTGAGTTTCGACCAATCACTGCTGGCAAAGTTGGCATTTATCTATGTGGCGCAACAGTTCAGGCACCTCCTCATATTGGACACATTCGAAGCGGGGTAAATTTCGACATCCTTCGTCGATGGTTAGCTGCTTCAGGTTTTGATGTGACTTTTATTCGAAACGTCACAGATATCGATGACAAGATTTTGCACAAGGCAGTTCACGAAAGTATTCCATGGTGGGCTGTTGCGATGAAATATGAGCGCGCATTCACCGATGCTTACAAAGCTCTCAACGTCTTGCCTCCCACATATGAACCTCGCGCAACAGGCCACATCACTCAGATGGTTGAGTTAATGGAAATTTTGATCGAAAAGGGTCATGCATATGCGCCTGGAAATGGCGATGTGTATTTAGAAGTCCGCACTTTAAGCTCCTACTTAACTTTGTCGAATCAGAAATTAGATGATTTGCTTCCAGCTGGGGATGCCGAAGATCGCCTCAAGAGAGATCCGCGGGATTTTGCTCTTTGGAAAGCTTCAAAGCCAGGCGAACCTTCATGGCCTACTCCCTGGGGAGATGGTCGACCAGGTTGGCACCTTGAGTGTTCTGCAATGGCTCAGGCATACCTCGGTGAGACTTTTGATATTCACGGTGGTGGCTTAGACCTAATTTTCCCTCATCACGAAAATGAAATCGCACAATCTGAAGCAGCTGGTTACGGCTTTGCAAATGTATGGATGCACAACGCATGGGTGACGACAGCCGGCGAAAAAATGTCCAAGTCTTTGGGTAACTCTCTTCAAGTTCAAGAACTTATTAAAAAGGTTCGCGGAATTGAACTTCGTTGGTATTTGGGAAGCGCTCATTATCGATCGATGCTCGAATTTTCTTTTGAGGCGCTCGAAGAATCTGCTGTTGCATTTCGGCGGATTGAAGCATTTCTAGATCGTTCTATTGGAATTTTGGGAAAAACCCCCGAAGGAATAATCGCTTCAGGGTTTGCAGATGCAATGAATGATGATTTGGCAGTACCAGCGGCACTCGCACTTCTTTCCGAGACAGTGAAGAGTGGCAATAATGCACTGGCTGCAAATGATCTTGTTTCTCTTGAAGTTGCCGTCGCTGAAGTTCGCGGCACACTTGGAGTACTTGGATGCGATCCACTAGATGAGGCATTTCTTGGAAGCCACCCATCAAACACAGATGCAATCGATGGTTTGATTTCACTTGCTTTGCAACAACGCGAAGCTGCACGTGCACGAAAAGACTTTGCCGCTTCCGACGCCATTCGCGATCAAATCGCAGCGCTCGGGATTGTCATTGAAGATACGCCGCAAGGACCCCGATGGCAGATGACTAGTGGACGGTAGATAGATGACAAAGCAATTGCGTAATCCAGATCGTATGAAGCCAAAGAAGGCAGCGAAGCCCGAGCGTAAGCAACAGGCCACAAAGCAAGAGAAGCGTGCATCACGTCGCCCGCAAAAGGACGAAGCGCCAGTTCGCGCTGCAGCACCCCGTTCTCCTCGCCCGTCTCGTTCAAGTGGTAAGCCGACCCAAGATGCAGTTGCAGGTCGCAACCCAGTTGTTGAAGCGCTACGTGCTGGTGTCCCTGCAACAGAGTTGATTATTGCTTCACGTGCTGAGATGGATGAACGCATGATGGAAGCTCTTCGTCTAGCAAAGAATGCAAACTTAGCCATCAAAGAAGTTGCACGCGGGGTTTTGGACATCATTACCGGTACAACTAATCACCAAGGAATAGGCCTTGTTATCAAGGAGTACCAGTACACAAATTTTGAAGATCTACTTAACAAGGCGAAGAATCCTGCGCTCATTATTGGAATGGATGGGGTTACTGACCCACACAACCTCGGTGCAATTGTGAGAAGTGCGTCAGCATTCGGAGCAGATGGAGTTGTAATTCCAGAGCGCAGAAATGCTTCAATGACCGGAAGCGCGTGGAAATCTTCAGCAGGCGCCGCTGCACGCATGCCAATTTCTCAAGTTACAAACCTCGTACGTTCAATCGAAGATGCAAAGAAGGCTGGATTGTTTGTGGTCGGGCTTGATGCAGATGGCCAAGAATCCCTTCCCGAATTTTCACTCGCTCAAGATTCTGTGTACGTCATTGTTGGAAGTGAGGGAAAAGGTCTTTCTCGTTTAGTTCGCGAGAAGTGCGACATCATCCTTTCGATTCCAATGAATTCAGAGATGGAATCGTTGAATGCCAGCGTTGCAACAGCAATCGTCATGCATTGGATTGCGGCGGAAAGAGCAAAGGCTTAGTAGAAAATGTTTACTCGTTATATTGCACTCGGAGATTCAATGACCGAAGGTATGACTGACGAGATTGTCAACGGACATTTTCGCGGATGGGCCGATCGCATCGCAGATGTGATGGCAACGAAAAGCCCAAATTTCACTTATATGAATTTAGCTGTGCGGGGAAAATTGATTCAACAAGTCATTGATAATCAACTTCCCCAGATTAAACAGTATGTCACTGGAAAAGAAACGCTCGTCAGCTTCCATGCCGGGGCAAATGACGTGATTCGCCCTAATTACAATCCAGCAATAACTTTGCCCCTCTACATTGAGGCAGCAAAGAAAGTTGCCGAAACCGGTTGCACTCTTATGTTATTCACTGTTATGGAAAAACCAACGAGCGAAGGCAAAACTGGGCAAATTTGGGAATCACGCTTTCATGAGTTCAATAAGATTGTTCGACACACAGCAATTGAAACCGGCGCTGTTTTGATTGATTGGAATGTTGCGCCATTTCTCTCGGATTTACGTTTTCTTGCTGTCGATCGATTGCACCTCAATGCAGAGGGGCATTACCGAGTCGCGCAAGG
>CAIUFY010000046.1 GCA_903898555.1 uncultured Actinomycetes bacterium | reverse complement strand
CTTATTGCCGCCCGAATAAAAACCCTCAAAGAATTTGAACCAATTTTCGCGGAAGTTTATAAAGAAATCAATGAGGCAAAACCCGCAGCAATAACTTATAAATGCAGCATTGAAGGCGCGTCGGAAGATGCGAAAGAAAACACCTTAAAAATTCTAGAAAAAATGTCTGAAATTAAAAGCCAAGAAATTGATCGCGGCTTGACTCTTGTTGGGCCACATCGTGACGACTTACTTCTCGTACTTGGCGACCATTTTGTTAAAGGTTACGCCAGCCACGGAGAATCTTGGTCAATTTCTCTTTCGTTAAAATTGGCCACATATCAAATTTTGCAAAACGACGGCTTGGAACCAATTCTTATATTAGATGATGTTTTTTCAGAGTTAGATGAAGAGCGACGTGAACATTTAATTGCACTTGCTAATTCAGCAAAACAAACTTTAATAACCGTTGCTGTGCAAAGTGATCTACCGCCACATTTAACTGGAAAGACTTTTCTTGTGAAGAATGGATCAGTAAAGCTGGTTTCACATGAAGCATGATCTAGCTCGCGAACTTTATAAAACTTGGAGAAATAATTCGAAGCGTTCTAAAAATAATCCAGTAGAGGAAACTCGAGAGCGTGTTGAAGATCCTCAACTTTTAGATAAAGTTTTAAATGATTTAGTTAGTAACCGCGATTGGAAACAAGGAATCGCCGAAGGAACTTTATTTACAGAGTGGGAAAAAGTTGTGGGCGCGGAAGTTGCTCAACACGCTTTTCCAATCACTCTGGTGGACGGCAAACTCACAATCCAAACCACATCTACGGCTTGGGCAACTCAACTAACTTTGATCTCCAAAAGCCTGCTTCAGCAGATTTCCAGCTCGGCGCCAGGCGCTCTTGTCGAGGAACTCTCGATAATTGGGCCCCATGCCCCAAGTTGGAAAAAAGGCCTAAGAACGATTAAAAACCACCGTGGCCCTAGAGATACCTACGGTTAAGCAGATTTTGCTCGCGTAGTCCTGCTTCTAGCCCCGATTTTGGCTATTCTAGATTCGATTTACCCAGTAGGATTAAGGTCATAAACCAGCGATTTTCGCCCAGGTTTGTTTTTGAGCGATTTTTCCAAAGTCGAAGCCAGTTCTATATATGTAGGGAGTGATGTGGCCGAAAAGAGTTACGACGCCAGCGCCATCACGGTCCTAGAAGGCCTTGATGCGGTTCGAAAGCGCCCAGGCATGTATATCGGCTCCACCGGAGAAAGAGGTCTCCACCACCTCGTCTATGAAGTTGTAGATAACTCAGTTGATGAAGCTATGGCTGGATATGCCACAGAGATCAATGTGACTCTCCAGGCTGATGGAGGAGTCCGAGTCGTGGATAACGGTCGAGGCATTCCTGTCGATATGCACCCGATTGAAAAAAAGCCAGCTCTTGAAATTGTAATGACTGTTCTTCATGCCGGCGGAAAATTCGGAGACGGCGGCTACTCAGTCTCAGGCGGACTTCACGGCGTAGGTATCTCGGTTGTAAATGCTCTTTCAACAAGGCTCGATGTAGAAGTTCAACGAGATGGATTCTTCTGGACCCAAGATTATGTTTTGGGCGTGCCTCAAAAACCTGTAACAAAAGGTGAGGCAACAACAAAGACTGGAACAACAGTCACATTCTATGCATCGAGTGAAATCTTCGAAACGACTGATTATTCATTTGAAACTCTTTCAACACGTTTTCGCGAAATGGCATTTCTAAATAAAGGTCTTATTCTTTCTTTGAGAGATGATCGTGTTGGGCATGTGGATGAAACAGGAAACCCCATCGAAGTTAGATACCACTTTGAAGGGGGAATTATTGATTTTGTTAAACACCTCAACACGACAAAAGGTGAATTTCATAAATCAATTATCTCGTTCGAAGCAGAAGACACAAAACAAAAAATTGCTTTAGAAATTGCGATGCAGTGGAACGATGGTTTCAGCGAATCCGTCTATACATTTGCAAACACAATTAACACCCAAGAAGGCGGAACCCATGAAGAAGGATTCCGTACAGCCCTAACAACTATCGTTAATAAATTTG
>CAIUFY010000045.1 GCA_903898555.1 uncultured Actinomycetes bacterium | reverse complement strand
CTGTTTCGAATACTTTCGGTGTGGTCTGGCGCAGCCTTGACCAACGTTTTCCAGCCTCGGTCTGTCATGACAGCCCACAAACCGCGACGATCTTCCTTGCAAGCTTCCCTCTTCACCCAACCAGCTTTTTCCATAACTTTCATACGGTGAGAAAGACGAGATTTGGAAATGAGGCCCGCTTCGGCAAGTTCAGTCATGCGAAGTCTGCGACCTTCTGCTTCTGAAAGAAGTACGAGCACCTCGTAGTCTGGAAGAGAAAGTTCGTGGGTAGCCAAGTCGTTTTCGAGCGCGTCCATCATGCGCCGCACGGTCATTATGTAGGACCGCCAGGCTTTCATTTCGCGGGGATTTAGCCATCGTGCTTCGGGCTTTTTAGTTGCCATAGGAGAAATCTTACCTTTTAGTTGAAAGTTGAACAAATATAGGATTGCCGCTTTGCATTACGATTCCCGCATGTCAACATTAAAGAGCGGTATCACTTTCGAACATGCAGACCAATCCATTCGCCCTCAGGACGACCTTTTCAGACACATGAATGGGAAGTGGTTGCGCGAAGGTGAAATTCCATCAGATCGTTCAGGTGATGGTGCTTTCAATGCGCTGCGAGTAAAGGCGGAAAAGGAAGTCTTCGACATCATTGAAGAACTCTCCAAGCACGACCATCCAGCAGGTAGTAATGCTCAAAAGATTGGAGATCTCTACCGATCTTTTATGGATGAAGAAAGAATCGAAAAGCTCGGGATCACTCCCCTTGTCGACGAACTTGCAGCTGCCGCATCCATCAAGACAGCCGGTGACTTCATTCGCCTGATGGGAGATTTTGAAACTCGTGGAAACGGTGGACTCTTTTACTTGTTCATCACAAGCGATCACAAGGACTCAAATACAAATATTTCATATATTGGCCAAGCCGGTATCAGCCTTCCTGACGAAGCTTATTACCGAGAAGAAGAGTATGCGCCACTTCGTACGGCGCTATTAGTTCACATTGAGAAAATGTTCGACCTTGCCGGATTGCAAGATGGGGCAGGCCATGCCAAACGCATCCTTGCTCTTGAGACTCAAATTGCCTCCCATCATTGGGATCAAGTTAGAGATCGCGACAGCCTGGCCACATATAACAAGTTTTCGCTAGATGAACTAAAGAATTTGTGGGCAGGTTTTGATTGGGACTTATATCTAGAAGCATCAAAAGCACCAAGAAAAGTTGTTGAGAGTGTCATTGTTCGTCAACCATCTTTCTTCGCAGGAATTGGGCAACTGCTCTCTGAATTTAATGCGGCGGCGTGGAGCTCATGGCTTCAATGGCACCTGCTTTCAGGTTCCTCTCCATTTCTTAACAAGGCTCTTGTAGAGGAAAACTTTTCTTTTTTCGGCACAACTTTGAGCGGTACTCCCGAGCTTCGCGAACGTTGGAAGCGCGGAGTCTCAATGGTCGAAGGAGTGCTCGGTGAAGCAATTGGTGAAATCTATGTAGCAAAACATTTCCCACCTGCCGCCAAGGTTCGAATGGTGGAGTTAGTTCATAATTTGCTTGAGGCATATCGCGTGGATATTGAAGCCCTCGATTGGATGACGGCCGAAACAAAGAAGAAGGCCTTTGAGAAGATTGATAAGTTCAATCCGAAAATTGGTTACCCGGATAAATTCCGCGACTACTCAGCTCTCACAATCGTTGCCGATGATGTCATCGCAAATATAGCTGCCACCACGAAATTCCAGATGGACTATGAATTTGCGAAAATTGGAGCCCCTGTAGATCGTGCCGAATGGCATATGTTTCCCCAGACAGTTAATGCCTATTACAACCCGGGCATGAACGAGATTGTCTTTCCAGCCGGAATTCTGCAACCACCTTTCTTTGATCTTGAAGCCGATGACGCCGCGAACTACGGTGGAATAGGAGCTGTGATTGGTCATGAAATTGGTCATGGCTTTGATGACCAAGGTTCGAAATATGACGGCGACGGCAATTTGACTGACTGGTGGCAAGAAAGCGACCGAGTTGAATTCGAAAAACGATCAAATAAATTAATCGCGCAATACGAAAAACTATTTCCAGTGGAAACTCCTGATGTCCATGTGAATGGAGCGCTCACAGTAGGTGAGAACATCGGAGACCTTGGTGGATTAACAATTGCGCTAAAGGCATATGAAATAGCCTTAAATGGCGCCTCAGCGCCCGTTTTAGAGGGTTTTACAGGCGTACAGCGACTCTTCCTTGGTTGGGCGCAGGTTTGGCGCGGAAAAGTGCGTGTAGAGGAATTAAAACGACGTCTTGCAACCGATCCGCACTCACCAAGTGAATTTCGCTGCAATCAAATCGTGAAAAATCTCAATGAGTTCTACGAAGCATTCGACGTCAAAGAAGGCGACGCCCTTTACTTACCTGAATCAGAGAGAGTTCGAATCTGGTAGGTCCAAACCAACGATAAGAGAAGGTCGCATGTGGTTCCTGATCAACCATCGATCAGAGAAGAAAACTTGAATTACTTCTTAGCAGCAAGCCGGGCAGCGCGTCGCATCGCCTGTTCGGCTGGATCTGGCACTGGAACTGCCTCAATCAATCTGCGGGTGTACTCCTGCTGTGGGTTCTTCAAGATGGCATCTCGATCGCCTTCTTCCACAAGGAATCCATCCTGCATGACAGCAACCCGGTGAGAAAGAATGTCAACGACAGCTAAATCATGACTGATGAAAAGACAAGCAAACTTCAGTTTTTCCTGAAGTCCTTGGAAGAGCTCTAAGAATCTGGCTTGGACTGAAACATCAAGGGCCGAAGTAGGTTCATCAGCAATTAAAAGATCAGGCGTAAGAGCAAGTGCTCTTGCAATACCGACACGTTGGCGCTGGCCTCCGGATAGTTCGTGAGGGTAGCGATTGCGATAACTTCGAGGAAGTTCGACTTGGTCCAACAAATCTTCAACCAAGTGATTGAGTTCCGCATCTTTGGCAAGACCGGCCAAATAAATCGGCTCACCAATTGACTCGCCAATCGGCAGACGGGGATTGAGAGATGAGGCTGGATCTTGAAAAACTATTCCAGTGTGTCTGCGAATTGCAGACAAATCTTTTTGTGTAGCGCGACTTATGTCAGTTCCAGCAATTGCAAGCTCTCCGGATTTGATTGGTATCAATCCAATAGCGGCGCGACCAACAGTTGTCTTTCCTGAACCTGATTCACCAACAAGTCCAACGATTTCACCGGGGAAGATTTCTAAATTGAAATTCTTTACCGCAGTAAAAGCGGGAATACGTCCACGCTTTGGATATTCAATCGTGACATCGCGCAAGGTGAGAACTGGCGCCGGCTTTGCCCCACTTCCAAAATCTAAAGATCGCTTTGCGCTATGGCCTAGCTTTGGAACTGCTGCAAGAAGTTCTTTTGTATATGGATGCTGGGGATGATTGAAGATCGCATCCGCAGTGCCACTTTCCACAACTCGTCCATCCTTCATTACGAGGATGTCATCTGCCATATCTGCAACAACGCCCATGGCGTGGGTGATCAAGAGAATTGCAGAGTTAAGGCGGGATTTAAGCCCTCGCATCAAATCAAGAATTTCAGCCTGAACGGTTACATCGAGCGCCGTTGTTGGTTCATCAGCAACAAGGAGTGCCGGATCGCAGGCAAGTGCCTGAGCAATCATGGCTCGTTGGCGTTGACCACCAGAAAGTTGATGAGGATATTTCTCAAAAGACTTCTCTGGGTCTGGAATCTCAACCATTGTTAGAAGTTCGATTGCCCGCAAACGCGCTTCCTTTGGCCCTATATCAAAGTGAGTACGGAGGGTTTCTACGATTTGAAAACCAATCGTGTAAACCGGGTTGAGCGCAGTCATTGGCTCTTGGAAAATATAGGCAACTTCTTTACCTCGGAATTTGCGTAGCAACGATGCCGGGGCGCCAATCATTTCTTCGCCCTTAACTTTTACGCTTCCATGCGTGCGGGCATTTGATGCCAATATGCTCATTAATCCCATTGCAGTAGTTGATTTACCGCTGCCAGATTCACCAACAATAGCCGTCACTTTTCCGGCTTCCACATCAAAATTCATATCCATCGCTGCTGGATACCAAACGCCATCCACCCAGAACTCAACAGTGAAATCTTTAACACTCAAAACTGGCTCAGCCACCGAAATCACCACTCTCATATGTCACCATTGCGTCGTGACTAATCCCGAGGTATTCAGAACCAAATCCAGCACTTTTGGCGCCGGCATAGTTCTGCTTTTGATACTCGGATTGAATATCCAAACTTGGTTTTCTAGTAGTGCTAAAAGCAGCTTCGTAACCTTTATCTGGTCCATCTTCTTCTGCGGAATCATTTATTTGGTTATTTATCGCCCCAAAATTACAATCTTCGATGAGGGCATAACCATTACGAACCCCGTCAAGGAATACACGATCGGCTGGGATAGCATCGATGAAGTCGAAGCCAGATACAGCATGTCCATCATTAAAAACGATGGAAAAGAAATCTTCGCTTGGGCTGCTCCAGCCCCCGGTAGGTATCACGCTAGAAGCGTTCATCCCAGTGAGGTGCGCGGCATGAACGTTGGCGCGGAAGGAATCATTCGCCCCGGCGAATCTCCTCGTTCTGATTCCGGTGTTGCTAAACATCTGGTTCTGACTCGTTTGGAAAAGTTCAGACACGGAAGCGTCATTCCAGTTCAAGACAGCGTTCAAATCCGATTGACGGGAATCGCCGTAACCAGCGTGAGCCTCATCGTAGGTATAGCTTTGCATCTCGCGCATTTTTAACACGATTTACTCACCACCCTTACTGTCGCTTGACTCGATACGAGCAGCACGTCGATCCTTCAATGAAAGTCTGCGACGCTGACGAGGATCAAAGGCATCACGAAGTCCGTCGCCAATAAAGTTCACACTAAGAGCAATCGCGATAATAAAGAATCCTGGATACCAAAATAGCCACGGACGTGATGTAAACGAATCCTGATATTGGCTAATCAAGAGCCCAAGTGAGACATCGGGAGCAACCACTCCAAATCCAATATATGAAAGAGCGGTTTCAAGAAGGATGGCGCCTGACATCAAGAGCGTGACAGAAACAATGATTACACCAACAGCATTTGGCAAAATATGTTTGAAAATAATGCGACGGTTGCTCGCTCCGGCAACGCGGGCGGCATCAACGAATTCAAGTTCTCGAAGCTTTAGAAACTCACCGCGAACAAGGCGCGAGAGTCCCGTCCAGGCAAAGAGGCCAAGGTAGAGCGCAAGAAAAGTTGCTCCAAGATTTCCAAAATGGAAACCAATAACAGAACCAATAATGATTGTTGGAATTGTGATGATGAAATCTGTAAATCGCATCAACACGGCGTCAACCGTTCCGCGGAAATAGCCCGAAATCGAACCTACAACCGTTCCGATCGTTCCGCCGATAATGCCGACAATGAACATCACCATCAATGAACGCTGGGCGCCTTTCATTACAAGAGCAAAATAGTCACGTCCAATGTCGTCCTGCCCAAATGGGTGATCGCCTAAGCCAAAACCTGAGCCGCCCAAGAACTTTGGACGAAGGCTAAATGTTGGGCACCCGACGTTTCCGTTAGGACAATCCTTGTAACGCAATTCTGGCAAATCTTCGACTTTATACTTCCACCAGCCATGAATATTCCATGGACCAATTTTGAAATCTAGCGCCGTGTAGACAAAGAGAATTAGGAAAATCAAAGTGAAGACAGAGATCATTGCAGCACGGTGGCGAACAAAACGACGGAAAACAATCTGACGTTGACTCAGTCCCTCTGTCTCTTTATTCGCAATTGCATTCTCTGAAGCATCCGTAGATGAAATTTCAACTTTTTTTCGCTTAAGGATGGCCATTACTTACCCGCCCCTACTCGAATTCGTGGATCAAGAGCACTGTAAAGAAGATCGGCGATGAGGTTTGCAAGAACGGACAATGAAGCGGTTATAAAGAAAACGGCCATTAAGAGATTCAAATCGAAACTGCTAATCGCTTGACGGAAAAGTGTTCCCATTCCTACCCATCCAAAGACGCTTTCGGTAATGATCGCTCCCCCGATGATGCCGGCGAAGTCGACAACAATGATTGTTGTTAGAGGGATGAGTGTGTTTCTAAAGGCATGTCGCATAATCACAGTTCGCTCAGTTAAACCTTTTGCCCTTGCGGTGCGGATGTAATCTGCATTCAAGACTTCAAGGAGCGTTCCTCGTGTATATCTCACATACCCTGCGAAGGAAATCAATGTGAGCGCGATTGTTGGCAAGACAAGGTGCATCAAAGTATCTAGCGTGCTGAGCCAAAAATTGCTTTGATCTAAAAGAGCGTTTGCTTGGCCAATTGTTGGAACGGGTCGGCCGTTTACAGCATCAGTTGCCATGTAAGGCGCCCAGGTCTGCATCAACTTGTCGAGCAGTGTTAGGAAAGCCAAGATAAGACCGGTAATCATTGCTGTTCTCATGACAGGTCCGCGATCAATTTTTGCGAATGCCCAACCAACGCCAGCTCCAAGAACCAGCGTAAATAGCGCCATCAACAAAATGGTCGTTATGTGGGGTGAATGCTTAAAGATGTACTGGGATGGGTAGTACGCAATGAGGGACAAAACGGCCATCGCCAGGGATGCCTTCAAGCCAGATTTATTATTGAGTCCAAGTGATAACTGCGTTACTCCAACGGCGGTTCCGATTCCAGCGCCAAAAAGAATAATTGGACCGAGGCCTGGATGTGTAAACCACTTCAAAGCGCTCAGCAATTCCAGCAACAAAACGTTGGCAACGAATACCGCTCCAAAAATCTTCAATACGCGCTTGCGACTACCGCTAATCACGCCAGACCAAAAAATGCCACTTGCGATGCTAAAGACGACAATCCAGCCAAAAGGAATTTGCGGATTTTGAAGAAATGTATTGAATCGAATTGCAAGATACTGCTTAAGAAGAACTGCTACCCAGAAGACGGGAAGTGAGTACATCAAGAATGAAACGAAAGTCATTGCGTAATCGAAGCGGCTGTATTGGCGAAGGGCCGTCACAATTCCAACCGTTATACCGAGAATAATGGCCACAATCGTCGCCATAGTTACTAGGCGAATAGTGACCGGGATGGCATGCTGCACAAGCGTGGATACCGATTGCCCGCTTCTAGAATTTCCAAAATCAATCTGGCCAATAAAGAGGCCTAACACGCCACGAAGCCAGATGAAATAGCGAAGTGGTGGCGGAACGTTGAGTTGTAATTCGCGAGTCAATGTAACCATTTGTTGCTTGGCGCTTGGTGAGCTACTTGTCCTCAATGCCTCTAGTGGATCACCTGAAATAGCAGCAAGGTTATAAAGAATAAAACTTGAACCAAAGAGAATTACAAGCAGGATTCCGAGTCTGCGCATGATGTAGGCAAACAATTCATCCCCCAGTACTTGTTAGTTGTCTATTATTTTTCGAATTGAAAATTATTTCAAGGAAAAGTGGTACTTGGCGAACCAAGTACCACTTTTTCACTTTTTAGAGCTTTTACTAAGAATTCAAATTCTTAGTATGTCCACTCCCAGTAGTTCCAGACCAACGTTGGTGACAACGGTGCTGGCTTAACATTCTTCAACGTTGAGTTGTAAGAAGTTACAGCTGGGTGTTGGAAGATCGCCAACGTTAGAGCATTCTGATTAACAAGACGCTCTGCAGTTGTGATGTCGCGAGTTACCGCAGAATCAGACTTTACGATCTCAAGTGTGCGAAGTGCCTTATCAAGATCTGGGAAATTCCAACCCATGTGGTTGTTTCCACCGCTTGCGAGGAAGTTATCGTTTGTACCTGTCTGCAATACAGCAGATGGGCACCATGCGTAGAACTCCGCATCCCATTCAGTGTTATCAAGCTTTCCTGACCAACCAGTTGTTGGAACAGCAGTTACCTTGAATCCGGCCTTTGCAAGCGCAGGAACAACGAGTGCTGCTTCAGCTGCACGACGTGTATTAGGAGACGGAACTTCTAGACGAACTGGAGCGAGAGGGTTGCTCGCGCTAGCGCCCTTGTAGTAGCGCTGAACGATCTTCAGTGCTGCTGCAGTGCGTTGTTCTTGTGTTCCAGCTGAATACAAACCAGATGCATTGCCAGCAGAAATTGTCTTGTAGTTGCTTTCTTGTGGCATTACGAATGTTGAATTCGGAACTACTGCATTTTCGTTAACAGGCTTGACGATCTTTGCCACGATTTCTTCACGTGGGTAAGCCATCAAGAATGCTTGGCGAAGCGCCTTGCCTGCTGGGTTCGTGTCAGCAAAAATGCCCTTGTAGACATCCTTGGATCCTTGAACTGCAGATGTACGAAGGTCAATATGTTCGTAGCATGAGCTTGTTCCGCCGACGGTTGTAACGCCCTTCATTGCCTTGAGCTGTGAAACAGCGTCAGCTGTTGCTTGGCCTTGGTAAAGGTCGATTTCACCGTTTGAAAGTGCCTGAGTTGCTGCTGTTCCATCTGCAATGAAGCGGAAAACAACAGTATCAATTCCACCTGAAAGCTTTGGTCCTGAGTTGTACTTAGGATTTGGCTTTAGAGTCACAGACTGATCTGTAACTGCAGAAGAAACGATGAATCCACCGTTACCAACAAGAAGATTTGGATTCGTTGAAGAATCAATCTTTGTAATGTTGTAAGCGTCATTCCAAACCTTTGCGTACTTCTTCAGAGTAGCTGTGTCGTAGCTTGTAACGGCCTTAACAAAAGCAGTCTTTGCTGCTGCTGCATCTGAAGAAGAAAGCAATGAAGACTTTCCATCAGCTAACGCAACGAGTGTGTGCACTGGGAAAACTCCAGGGCCGTACAAATCCCAGTTTGGAATTGGTGCATCGAATTGGAGTGTTACTGACATCTTGTCAGCTGAAAGAACTGGCAAACCAACAACGTGGTTATCTAGAGTCCCGCCGTAGCTAATTGAGTTAAATGCTGGTGGGTTCTTTTCGTCATTAGGATCTCCAAGGCCAGCCTTTACTGAGTACTTAGAGCTGTTAAGGACGATACCAAACATGAGATCTTCGCCAGTGATTGGTGTTCCATCAGACCATACGCGGCCCGGAGCAACTGTCCACTGTGTGCGGAAATCGCTCTTTGTGTTCTTTACAATCTTGTAAGAACCAAAAGTTGTGTTCTTGATAAGACTCTTCTTATCGTCGTAGTAATTGAATCCAGCACTTGTCATGTATGTGACATCAGTATTTGTTGTGAGGTTTGTGTCAGGAGTACCTGTGTTCAGCGATGTGAACGAGTTGGTCTCGTGAATCACAACAGTTGAGCGAGCCGCATGTGCCGGTGCCAAAAGGCCAACGGACGCAATTCCAGCTGCTGCAACGGTTGCTACAAGAGCACGCTTAGATAAACGTAGCTTCATGTGTTCTCCATTTCTTCAGTTGAGGGCACCAAGGGTAAAAGCGGACCTAGCTAGTGACCGCTACTACTGATTGGTATTGACGGGAATCTTGCCCTATTTGTCGGGTTTAGGAAAGTGGCATTGAGGGGGTTAGATACGGATATGACGAATGCCACTGGCTTTTCCTTTAGGGAAGTCCACTCATTGAGCGGAAGCCTGGGAAGAGCTGGAGAAATAACAACACCACATGGGGTGATTCAAACCCCCGCATTTATTCCTGTAGGCACAAAAGCGACTGTGAAATCAGTTCTTCCTGAGTCAATCAAGGATCTGCAAGCACAGGCCGTTTTGGCAAACGCATATCACTTGTATCTGCAACCAGGTAGCGATGTAGTTGATGAAGCCGGTGGCCTCGGAAAATTTATGAATTGGCCCGGTCCCACATTTACCGATAGCGGTGGCTTTCAAGTTCTTTCACTAGGTGTGGGTTTCAAGAAAGTTATTGCAATGAACGAAGATACTTTTCGATCAGATGAAGTTATTGCAGACAAAAAAGAACGACTAGCGCATGTTGATAATGATGGCGTGACTTTTAAGTCGCATCTAGATGGATCGATGCATCGTTTTACTCCAGAAGTATCAATGAAAGTGCAGCACGAACTTGGCGCAGATATTATTTTTGCTTTCGATGAGTGCACCACGCTGCACAACACAAGAAAGTATCAAGAGAAGTCTCTCGAGCGAACTCGCTTGTGGGCAATTCGTTGCTTGAAAGAACATGATCGTTTAACAAAAGCGCGAAATCATCGTCCATACCAAGCGCTTTTCGGAGTTTTACAAGGAGCTCAGTACGAAGATTTGCGCCGAAAAGCTGCCGTGGATCTTGGAGGGATGAACGTTGATGGAATTGAATTCGATGGATTTGGATTAGGCGGGGCTCTCGATAAGGAGAAACTCGGAACTATTGTTGGTTGGCTTTGTGAAGAACTACCTCGACATAAGCCGCGGCACCTACTGGGTATCGGTGAGCCAGATGACTTATTTGTTGGAGTTGAAAATGGCGCTGACACATTTGACTGTGTAGCCCCATCAAGGCAAGCTCGAACATCTGCGGTTTTCACACCGTTTGGTAGAACAAATATGACTAATGCAAAATATAAGCGACAGTTCTCACCTATCGATGAAACGTGCGATTGCTACACCTGCCAGAACTACACGGCGGCATACATGAATCATTTATTCAAGAGCAAGGAAATGCTTGCTTCGACACTTGCCACAATTCATAATGAACACTTCATAGTGAAGCTTGTCGCGCAAATGCGAGAAGCAATAATTCGTGGAGATTTCCTCGAGATGAAAAAGGAATTTATGGGCAGGTTTTACGGCTTACGCGACTTGAAATGACCGCTTTGCAAGACCCATCCAATATCCATCAATCTTTGTTTCTGGCGCCACATCGGCAACAGTTGCAGCACCCAGCGTTATGAAGATTGGCGCGAAGTGCTCGACCGTTGGATGGGCATATGGCATTCCCGGAGCCAAACTCTTGTAATTCATTAGTTCGTCAATGGCGCCGCGATCTAAAACTTCCTTGGCCCAAATATCAAACTCCACGCTCCAGCCTGGCGGTGTTGCATTTATGGTCCAATCACGAAGGAATGGAAGACCATGTGTGAGGAATCCACTTCCAACTATTAAAACTCCTTCATCGCGAAGTGGTGCAAGCTTCTTACCGATTTCAAATAACTTTTCAGGGTCATAAGTTGGAATCGACATTTGCAATACCGGAATGTCTGCGTTCGGATACATTTTCATTAAAGGTACATACGCACCATGATCAAGACCGCGCTTTGATTGGTGAACGACATCATCTTTAAACAAGCCAGTAATTCGTGTTGCTAGATCTGGCGCCGGCGGAACATCGTATTGAAGCTCATAATATTTCGGAGCAAATCCACCAAAGTCATAAATAAGTGGAGTTCCGCGTTCAATTGAACTCAGGGCGAGCGGCGCCGACTCCCAGTGTGCACTGACAATTAAAATAGCGTTTGGCTTTTCCATTTGTTGCGACCATTGCGAAAGTTCACCGCTCCAGACTGGATCGTCGAGAAGCATGGGGGCGCCATGGCCTAGGTAAAGTGCTGGAGTCTTCATAGTCAGAAGATAATGCAATTTAGTTGAAAGTTCAACTAAATTGCATTACCGCGCAATCTCGCAATTCTCTCGCGGGCGGCATCCTCTGATGGTGGCCTATCCCCTAATGCACCTTTCAGAAGTCTGAGATTTATTTTGGCCAATGTAAGCCAAAACTTTCGCGGATTTTTTAAGTGAAGCAACTCTCTTTCCGCATCAGTCAACGTAATGATCGCTGCCTTCAATAAAATCCGATAGAAGAAAAGGCTTATTTTCCCGAATGGCGGTTTAAGGATGAAGTCCACGACTTCTTTCGTTGTGGCGGAGTATGAAAGCTCTTCTTTCATGAATTTATCAATCGCGGCCTCCAACTCAGAAACCGAGCTCGGCGCATCTTTTAAGCCAAGAGGAGCGGCGCTGAGTCTCCACTCACTCACATATGCATCGGCTCCCTCATTTATCGGGTAGCCACAGGCCAAATGTGCGAATAGAAAGGACTCGGTGAATGCGCAATGCACCCAAAGGAGGAATTTTGGATCCCTTGCTTCGTAGGCCGATGCTTCTCCATCTATTTGGGTGTACTGCCCTGAAATTCGTTTATGCATCTCATTTACGCGTTTTGCTTCACGGGCAATAGCCGTGGTCGATCCAAAAGTTGTAATTGTCAGCCACCGAGATGTCCCCTCGAGGCGACCCAAAAGATCGGTTTGATACCGAGAATGCGTTGCGACTCCAGCGAGCGCAGCTGGATGGGCGGCTTGAAGCAGTAAGGCTCGAATGCCCCCGATTAAGGTGGCCACGCTTCCATGAACTTGCCAAACGGCGCTTTCGGGGCCAAAAAAGCCCTCATCTTCACCCTCTTCAATGAATTTAATCCACGCAGGGCGTCCATCGGGCTCACCCGAGACCATCTCCCGGAAGCCATCTGCAACCTTGCCCATGATGCGCTTGGTAATCACATTTCCAAGATTAGACGCTTCTTGAGGTGGTCAGCGCACCAAAGTTCGTTTACGATAGCGAGCCTGCTCACGGGATAGATTAAATCTTGGTGAACATTTTGTGTGTTGAGAAGATTTGGGAGAGCAATGTCTGAAGCAAGCGTGACAAGCGATAAGCAGATTGAAGGTCGCTCGCCTAGCCGCTTGGCGTGGGAGCGTCTCAAGCGCGACAAGACGGCTTGGGTCTCATTCATCGTTGTCATGATCTTTATATTGATGGCAGCGGCATCTCCACTCTTTGAAGCCATTATGAAGACAACACCTGATGCCTTCCACCCTAATTCATTGGACGAAATGCGCGGAGCTCTACCCCTTGGAAAATTAGGTGGAGTGAATGGTCATCACTGGTTCGGTGTTGAGCCACGAACGGGTCGAGATCTATTTCTACGTTTTGTATTTGGCGCACGTACCTCACTCTTGATTGCCCTTGCTGCGACAGTTGTTGCAACTCTTGTGGGAGTACTAGCTGGTCTGATTTCCGGTTTCTTTGGTGGAAAAGTCGATCAATTAATTTCACGCATTTTAGAAATCGTAATGGCATTTCCTTCCATTCTTTTTGCTCTTGCAATCACACCAGTTCTTGAATCGGTTTTAGAAAGCGCTGGAGTCCCTCAAGGCAATTCCGCACGTATTCCGGTCATGATTATTGTGATGGCTACATTTGGTTGGCCTTATATTGCTCGTATTGTTCGTGGCCAAGTAATTTCACTTCGTGAGCGTGAATTTGTTGAAGCAGCTCGAGCACTTGGCGCAAGTCGAATGCACCTTGTCTTCAAGCAAATTCTTCCTAATCTTTGGGCGCCAATTCTTGTAACTGTTGCGCTTAACATTCCATCTTTTATTACGACTGAAGCTGCCCTTACATTCCTAGGTGCCGGTGTTATTGAACCAGCCTCTGACTGGGGAGCAATGCTTCTGCAATCCGTACCGTTTTATGGCGTAGATCCGCTCTACACATTCATCCCAGGTATTGGATTGTTCCTTCTAGTATTGGGCTTCAATCTCTTTGGAGACAGCGTACGTGATGCGCTTGATCCGAAGAGTGCTCGATGATCACATCACGGTAAGACAACTTAATAACCCTCATATGAGAAAACCCTCACAGAAACGGAAATAGCCTAGATGAAACTTCATCGCAAAGCTGGACTCGTAGTTGCAGTAGCTGCACTTGCAGCAACAGCAATCTATTCAGTCCCGTCCGCCAACGCTGCAAGTGCTTCATGGAATGGACCAGCTCCAGCCGTGCCAGGCGCAGTATCAGGTGGAACACTAAACATCCTTAACCAAGGCGACTTCGAGCATGTTGATCCAGCTCGTAACTACGTCGGCGGAACTCTCGATTTCTATCGCTTGTTCATTCGCACATTGACTCAGTACCGCACACTTAATGGCAAGACAGAGCTTGTTCCAGATTTAGCTTCTGACCTTGGTACAACAAAAGATGGCGGACTAACTTGGACCTTCAAACTTCGTTCTGGAATTAAGTACGAAGATGGTTCAGCTGTCACTTGCGCAGATATGAAGTATGGCGTTGAGCGCACATACAACGATGACGTTCTCGATGGTGGAACAACGTATGCACATGACTTCTTGGCTAACCCAACTGGTTACGCCGGTCCATACACAACACCAAACAAGGATCTAACATCAGTAGTTTGCGGTTCAGATTCAATCACCTTCAAGCTTGCACAAAAGGTTCCTTACTTCCCATACGTAACAACATTCGGCGCATTTTCACCAGTGCCAGTTGCTAAGGACACAAAGCAGAACTACGACTTGCACCCAATGGCTACAGGCCCATACAAGATTGAATCGTATGACCGTGGCAAGCAAATGACATTGGTTCGCAACTCATACTGGGATCCAAAGACAGATCCACTTCGCCACGACTATCCAGATACAGTCAAGGTTAAGTTTGGCTTTGAGCAAAACGCTCTTGAGCAACAGTTGATCTCTGATTCCGGCGATGCACGCACAGGAATGTCGCTCGACACAAACGTTATTACAAATATCGGAAGTGTTGTTGGCAATTCAAAGTATGCAGATCGCTTCTTCGGATTCAACTCACCATACGCTCGTTACCTTGCAATCAACATGGATAAGGTAAAGAACCTCAACGTTCGTAAGGCAATTCAATGTGCGATTGACCTCAAGACAGTTCTATTGGCAGCAGGTGGCTCAGCCGCTGGTGTTTATGCGAACTCATTGATTCCTTCAAACGTTGATCCTGCTTACCGCAACTTCCCAATTTGTGGTCGCGATGTTCACACACACCCAGAAGCACAAATTGCAGCTGCAAAGGCGCTTCTTAAGGGTGCAACAAAGGCACAGAAGAACCTCATCCTCGCTTACCGCGATAAGGGTGTAGAGCCACAACGTGCAGCAGCTGAACAAGCCGCTTTGCAAGCTGTTGGCTTCAACGTCACAATGCAGAAGCTTCCAAAGGCTGGTTACTACACAGCAATTGGTAAGCGCGGCGTTGCAAACGAGCCTGATGTAATTCAAACATCATGGGGCTTTGACTGGCCTGCAGCATCAGGAATTGTTTACGCACTTCTTGATGGACGCACAATGACAAAGGAAGATTCTCACTCGAACTATTCACGTCAGAATGTTCCAAGTGTCCAATCTCAATTCCGTTTGGCTGATAAGACAGTTGCAACTGACGCTCAAGAGAAGCTCCTTGGAAACATTGAGCAGACTTTGATCCAGACATACGCAGCTGTAGTTCCAACTTACATCGAGACCTCCAACTTCATTGTTGGTTCAGGTCTAGGTGGAGTTCAAGCTGATGGTGGCTACGGCACAATCTCACCAATTAACGCATACGTTAAGAAGTAAGAGGTAGCAAAGTAACTAAATCGAGTCCGGTGGCGGGCAACTGCCACCGGATTTCTTAAGTCGCTCGATAACAAAACAGCAAGAAGGAGAATGATGAGATACCTAATACGCCGCCTTGTGGGTGGTGGAATTGTGCTGACAATCGTCAGTGCAGTTGTTTTTGGAGTCTTTTATATCCTCCCTGCAGATCCTGCGCGCCTAGCATGTGGCAAATCATGTACTCCAGAATTGATGGCCAAGATCCGTCACACCCTTGAAATTGATCAACCAATTGCAGTTCAATATGAGCGTTTTGTTAAAGGTATTTTTGTTGGACGCGATTATCTAAAAGGAACCACCGCACAAATCCATTGCCCAGGCCCTTGCCTCGGATATTCATATCAAACTGATGAGCCAGTTACATTTTTAATTCGAGATCGATTACCCGCAACGCTCTCAATTGCATTTGGCGCATCAATTCTCTGGCTTCTTGTTGGACTTCTGACAGGAATCATTTCCGCTCTTCGACGCGGAACCTGGATTGATAAAGCCGCTCAAGCATTCGCCCTTGGCGGTGCTTCGCTTCAAATTTACTTTGTCGGATTGGTTTTACAATTTATTTTT
>CAIUFY010000044.1 GCA_903898555.1 uncultured Actinomycetes bacterium | reverse complement strand
GCGACATATTTACTTCAACATTTCAAGAGCGGTTTCAACGGATGCGTTCTGGTGCAGCATAGACATAAGAGCACGTGTCATGGCCGCAGGTTTTGCGTGCTGAATAATATTTCTACCGTAAACAATTCCGGCTGCACCGAGTGAAAGTACTTCTTGGGTGCGCTCTAGAAGTTCTTTATCCGCAACACGACCGCCACCTCGAACTAGAACTGGAACTTTTCCGGCAATTCGAATTACATCTACATAATCCTTAGGGTCATCCGTTGGATCGGCTTTAATTACATCTGCGCCTAATTCAACTGCCTGACGTACAAGTGGGATTACTTTTTCTGGACGACCATCAGATGTGTAACCGCCGCCATCAGAATCCTTCATCACAAGTGGTTCCACCATAAGTGGCATTCCATAATGATCACATTGAGCTCGAAGTGCAACGATATTTCTAATGCATGCTTCTAGCATTTCAGGGCGTGAAGGTAAATCAAGGAGATTTACCACGACAATGGCTGCATCCAAACGAACCGCAGTTAGTACTGGATCGCCAATTGAAATACTAAACATATGATCTGGGAGTTTCTTACCGTACACGTTTGCAACGTCTGTTCTTA
This sequence comes from uncultured Actinomycetes bacterium, assembly GCA_903898555.1. GTDB lineage: Bacteria > Actinomycetota > Actinomycetes > Nanopelagicales > Nanopelagicaceae > PALSA-747. The sequence goes on along the minus strand of CAIUFY010000044.1, from coordinate 6,391 downwards.
AGACAAGACTTGGCCGATCCTTTTGATCGATATCTTGAAGTAGTCGCGCTTGACCAATAGTTAATTGAATTGCGTCAGGCGCAGCGTTTACCAGTGTCTTAACTGCGGAGTTCATATCTTCAATGCCTGCAAGAAACGCACCTTCGCCAAAAAAGCCATGGTCTACTGCGATATCCAAGCATCGTCCCTTGTTGAATAATCGAGAGAGGCGAATTGATGAGTCTGACATGAACGTCCCCATTTCTAAATCGGTAAAACGAAAATTTATTTTTACATTCTCTTTCAGAAGGAGATTCTACAGCGTATAGTTCGCGACATGACAAGCAGAGAAACGCGTCCAGAGAAGTTACCTTCGAATCAATTCGATCATTTTTATAAAGGTGGAAATCGAATTGGTGTCCTGAGACATGGTCCTGGTGGACCAATGCGTCCCGAGGAGTGGATTGGTTCTGTAACAACACGTTTCGGAGAACCACTAATGGGACTCTCGACTTTGTCTTCCGGCGAATTGCTTGTCGACGCAATTGGAAAAGATTCAGAAGCGTGGCTTGGCGCAGAACATCTTGCAACTTATGGAACAAGTACTGAACTGTTGGTGAAGCTCCTAGATCTTGATCAACGACTTCCTGTTCACTATCACCCAAACCGCAAGTTCGCGAAAGAACATTTATCTTTGAAGCATGGCAAGACTGAGGCTTGGATTGTCTTGGAAGCACCTGCCAACGCAACAGTTGGATTAGGTTTCGCTGTTGAGAAAAGCAAGAAAGAAATTGCTGCAATGGTAGATGCTCGAGATGCCGTCGGACTTCTTGGTTCACTTCAACAATTCTCAGCGAAAGCAGGAGATGCCATTTTGGTTCCAGCGGGCGTTCCGCACTCAGTTCCAGCCGGTACTTTCGTGCTCGAGCTTCAAGAGCCATCAGATATGTCTGCACTTCTTGAATGGAATGAATTTGCGGTCGATGGAGTAAAGGATGGCCATCTTGGCTTAGGTTTTGACACAGTACTAGATGCCCTCCGCTACACACCGATTGGATCAGCTGAGGCGGAGAAGCTAATTACTCCAGAGCGTCTATTCGGAGATTCAGATTTGGCAATTTTTTCTGATTCTGCAAATCCTTACTTCCGCGCAGACTTCCTCACAGGAAAGCACAGCGCAGTCGAGGCCGGGTTCGGCATTCTCTTGCTACTTGATGGGACTGGAGAGATTTCATTTTCTAATAGCCCAGCAATGGATGTCACAAAGGGCGATGCGATAGTTATTCCTTATTCAGCTGGTGCTTGGCACTTAAATGGAGCAAGCGGAGTAGTTTGCCGCCCTCCTAAAGCACAATTTGCTTCTCTGGCAATTTAATTTCAGGAAGTAAATTGCAAAAAGTCCTAGTTGGAATTGATGTCGGCACAACGCGGATAAAAATTGTTGTTACAGATTTAGAGTTAAATCTGTTGCACCAAGATGCACTTCCAACGCCATGGATTCACACAAACAACCTCTCAGAGATTGATATGAATTTGTTGGCATCAACTGCCATTTCATTAACGGAAAGAACCGTGTCTGCCGTTGAAGGTCAAGCAGTCTCTATCGGAGTCACAGGTTTTTCAGAAACTGGCGCGCTTCTTGGAAAGAATTTGCAGCCGATAGCTCCTGGATTTGCCTGGCATGATCCACGCGGAAATTTAGAGCAGGTTGAAAAATTCTTTGGTGCCGACGAATTTGAAAGAACGGTAGCAGCGAAAATCACGCCGGTAGTTACGTTAACAAAAATTCTCTGGCAGCAAGAACGTATGCCAGAAACACGAGAAGTTTCACATTTCATTGGAGCGCCGGAATGGATTATGCACTCACTTGGTGCAGATTTAGTCAACGAACTCTCCTTAGTTAGCCGAAGTGGATTTCTCGATATTGAGGCAAAAGCACCGTGGAAGGCAGCCATTGAATTGGTTAACGGCGGAGAAAATTTTCTAGGCCGTTTGGTTGGAGCCGGTGAAGTCATCGGTCGAGCAAACGATTCGGCACCAGCAAATCTGCGGGGAGCCGCTTTAACTATTGCCGGGCACGATCATCAAACTGCTGCATATTATTTAGGTGCGGTTAAAGATGGGGCGCTCTTTGATTCAATGGGCACAGCCGAGGCCGTTGTTCGCACTCACAAAGGAACGGTATCTCGGGATTCAATGGGCAGACTCGCCAAGCATGGAGTCAATGTTGGGTGGACTGTAATTCCTAACCACCAGACAATTCTTGCCGGAATGCCTACAGGTATTTCGTTAGAACGAATAAGTTCAATGCTTGGTGCGAAAAATAAGGAAGACCGAAAAGTTCTCGGTGATGCCGCACTTTTGGTAAAGCGAAATGAACATGATTTGAAAGTCAACGGTAGTTATCACAGCGTCGATGTGATTGGGATAACCGATGGAGTGACGCCTGCTCATATTTGGCGCGCTGCGGTCGAAGATCTAACGGATTTATTCGATAAAACCGTAAAGGTTATTGATGCGGAAGTTGGCACATACGAGGAAGTCACTATTGCAGGTGGTTGGATTCACAATCCCATGGTGCAAGAAGCCAAGAAAAAGGAATATGGCGCGTACACGGTTGTCGACAAGCTCGAACCTGGAGCTATGGGTGCAGCAGAGTTTGCTGGCATTGCAATAGGAGTGATAACACCTCGCTGGTCTTAATAGGCAGGAAAAATTCCTGTAGATTAAAACTATGAGTCAGTTCAAGGTAGCAATAGTTGGTGCCGGGCCTGCAGGTTATTTCGCAGCACAAGCACTTCAGAATTCCCAGACAGACGATATGAAATTTGAAATCGATATGCTTGAACGACTGCCCACCCCATGGGGACTTGTACGCACTGGTGTAGCACCTGATCATCCAAAAATTAAGACCGTTGCAAAAGTATTTGAAAAAGTTGCTGCTGAACCGGGATTCCGCCTGTTCGGAAATGTAGAGCTCGGAACAGATGTCACCATTGAACAATTGCGTGACATTTACGATGTGGTAATTCTTGCAACTGGTTCAGCACTGGGAAGAAAACTTGGAATCCCAGGTGAGGATCTTTACGGATCTATATCCGCCGCCGATTTTGTACCTTGGTATAACGGCCATCCCGATTTCACTTCTCTAGAAGTTCCACTTGACGGGGAAGTTGCTGTTGTAATTGGTGCAGGAAATGTTGCAATGGATTGCGCCAGAATTTTGGCAATTAATCCAGAGGAGCTTGATACAACCGACACGGCCAATCACGCTCTTGCCGCTCTTCATAAGAGTGCAATTCGTACTGTTCATATTGCCGCTCGTCGTGGCGCTGAGCATGCGGCATTCACTGCTCCTGAACTTCGTGACCTACCAAAACTTGAGCACACAGATGTTTTCTTGAGGGCAGATGACGTCGCTGCCGCACAGGCACGTGCTGAAAGCGCAGGAGAAATTGAGAAAGAGTTGCGGAGCAATTTAGAGGCAATGAAATTAATTGCTGAAACCACTCCGGCCGGTCGAGATCGTTCACTGCATTTGAACTTCTTGCTTGCGCCAAAGGAAATTGTTGGAAAAGATCGCGTTGAAGGGATTACTTTTTCCATCAATCGTATGGATGGCGATAAAGTCATCGATACAGGAGAAACTCACACGATTAGTTGCTCTCTTGTCATCAGTGCAATCGGATACCACGCTCTTCCACTTGCTGGGGTTCCTGAAAATAGCGGTAAAGTGAAAAATGCAGATGGGCGAGTAGACGGAAATCTTTACGTAGTTGGTTGGGCCAAGCGCGGACCATCAGGTGTCATTGGTACAAACAAGAGCGATGCAGCAGATGTTGTAAAACTTGCGATCGAAGACCTTGGAACTCCCAAGGGCAAAGGATCAATCGATGACATCCTGCCTGCAGGTCATCAAATCATTTCACAAGAAAAATGGAGTCGAATTAACGCAGCAGAAGTTGCAGCCGGAGAAGTCCTCGGCAAGCCACGCCTGAAGGAAGTCGAAAGAAGCAAATTAATTACACTAGGACAAGAGTGACGGATTACAAATTTGGGTTAGATACTTTCGGAGATGTAACAGTCGATGATGAAGGCCAACTTCAAAGTGCTGCTCAAACGATTCGCAACGTCGTGCTTCAAGGAGAACTTGCGGACGAGGTAGGAATATACGGGTTTAATGTTGGCGAACATCATCGCTCTGATTTCTCGGTAAGTGCACCAGACACTGTTCTTGCTGGAATTGCGACTGTTACAAAGAAAATCATCTTGGGAACTGGCGTCACTGTTTTGTCGAGCGATGATCCAGTTCGCGTCTTCCAAAGATTTTCTACAGTTGATGCATTAAGTAATGGTCGCGCAGAAATAACAGCGGGACGTGGTTCCTTTATCGAATCATTCCCACTATTTGGTTACGACCTTCGTCAATACGAATTATTGTTTGAAGAGAAATTGGATTTGCTTGCCCAATTACTCCATGAGAAACCAGTAACGTGGAGTGGCAAAACGAGAGCTTCACTTACAAACCAAGAGGTGTACCCCAAGACTGAAGGTGGACATATTCCACTTCGCGTTGGCGTCGGTGGTACTCCCGAGTCAGCCGTAAGGGCAGCACGTGTTGGCGCGCAATTGGCCTTAGCAATTATTGGTGGAAACCCTGCGCGATTTGCTCCTTTTGCCCGGCTTTACAAGGAAACGTTGGCAGAACTTGGAAAGGCTGAACTTCCAGTCTCGATCCATTCACCTGGACACATCGCAGAGACAGATGAGCAAGCGCGAGAAGAGTATTTTCCTCATTACCAAGCGATGCACGCACGAATTGGTGCCGAACGAGGTTGGGGCCCACTGACAAAAGAGCAGTACATACACGAGATTGAATTCGGCTCTCTTTATGTTGGAAGCCCAAACACAATTGCTGGAAAGATTTATCATGCACTGACTTCGGTTGGCGCACAACGTTTTGATTTGAAATACGCATCTGGCACAACGCCCCACAGCAAATTGATGAAGTCAATTGAGCTTTATGGAACGGAAGTTATTCCACTAGTCCGTGAGAAACTGGCAAGTCATTTGTAAGTGATGCATTAGACATCAAGTTGAGAACCACCCCTCCCGCCTTTATTTCACACTCAATTTTCATGGCGCTCAATGAAGAAAGAGCGAATACTGCTTATTACAAGCAGATGAAATTCGAGAGGGAGTGATTGCCGTGAAGGCACTCAGATTAATGAGTTGGAAAAGTGAACCTGAGTTAGTTGAAGTTGCAAAACCAACACCAGGTCCCGGACAAGTTGTCGTAAAGATTGGTGGATCGGGAGCTTGCCACTCAGATCTCCACCTTATGCATGACTTTGATGCAGGCGCAGTTCCTTGGAACCCACCTTTCACACTAGGTCATGAAAATGCCGGCTGGGTAGATTCAATTGGTGTCGGAGTCACAGCTGTTAAAGAAGGTGACGCTGTTGCGGTTTATGGTTCTTGGGGTTGCGGAAAATGTTCGAGATGCCAACTAGGTATTGAAACTTTATGTGAACGCCCAATGGAACAACCAATTCCTGGAGGCGGCGGTGGTCTCGGATTAGATGGTGGCATGGCTGAATACATGTTGGTTCCATTCGAGAGGTTGCTCGTTAAGTTACCTGGAAAGATGACTCCTGCAGATGCCGCTCCACTTACCGACGCAGGGCTTACGCCGTATCACGCAGTCCGTAGATCTTGGGCAAAAATGCAACCAGAGTCATTTGTTGTTTGCATTGGTGTCGGCGGACTTGGACACATGGGTGTTCAATTTGTAAAAGCTACAACTGGAGCGAGAGTTATCGCTGTCGATAGCAAACCAGAAGCTCTCGAGCTAGCAAAGAGAGTTGGAGCTGATTTCACAGTTGTCTCCGATGAAAGCGCGGTTGCAAAGATTCGTGAAATCACAGGAGGAATAGGCGCCGATGTCGTTATTGACTTCGTTGGAGCAGAATCCACGATGAAAATGGCAATGGGAAGTGCGCGTTCGCTTGGCGATGTAACTATCGTTGGAATTGCCGGCGGAACAATTCCGTTCAACTTCTTCTCGCAAGCATACGAAGTTAGCCTTCAGACAATTTATTGGGGAAGTCGCCCAGAATTGGTTGAAATTTTTAACCTCGCTGATCGTGGGCTAATCCAAGTCGAACACACAAAGTATTCGCTCGATAATGCAGCCCAGGCTTATAAGGACTTGCAAGCAGGCAAGATTAAGGGCCGAGCAGTAATCGTTCCTTAATTAACGCTAGAAAATAAGCAGTTTGGCGCTGGGAATGGCAACCGGTAGTATTCGGTCTGCTTCACCCAGCGCCACTTGCGCTTGTAGCTCAACGGATAGAGCATCTGACTACGGATCAGAAGGTTAGGGGTTCGAATCCCTTCAAGCGCACCATGT
>CAIUFY010000043.1 GCA_903898555.1 uncultured Actinomycetes bacterium | reverse complement strand
TGTTGCACCAGTTGTACCCGTGGTACCAGTGTCACCTTTCAACCCAGTAGAACCAGTTGCTCCCTGTGGACCTTGTGCACCTGTTGCACCAGTTGCACCTTGCAGACCTGTTGCACCAGTTGTACCCGAGATACCAGTGTCACCTTTCAACCCTGCAGAACCAGTTGCACCCTGTGGACCTTGTGGACCTTGTGCGCCAGTTGATCCAGTTGCACCTGTTGCACCTTGTGATCCCGCACCTGCTGGTCCTGAACTACCTTGCGGTCCTGCTGGTCCTGCTGGACCAACTGGTCCAGTGTCACCGGGTAAACCTTTTGCGCCAGTTAAACCAGTGTCGCCTTTTAATCCTGATTGTGATGCACTTGTTTTTCCATCAATACCTGATGGACCGATTGGTCCGGCGGGTCCTTTAAGACTTATCGGCGTAGGCCATTTAGTACTTGTTTTGGGACCATAGAAATTCATTGACGATGTATCAATATAAAAATCGCCAAGTAGGCCCAGCGAAGCAGATGGAGCACCTTTTCCACTCAATATGGTGTTTGCAATATCAGTGACTCGTCCTGCTTGTTTTAATACGTTTGTCTTCATTGTTGCTTTTGTCTGTGTGGCTGCACCTTGTGCATTTTGAGTAATTGCGAGAGATGTAACCATTGCAAAAGGAAGAACAAATACTAAGAAACGATTTGTCCTCCCCCAAGAGGTTTTCATATGACCCTTCATAGGGGGTTGAATGCTTTCCAAAGGAAAGCGAGTGAATTAAGTCTGCCAACCCCCTAACAGTTCAGTGAAGGGTGCCAACACTCGTAACTCTAAGCGGGCTCTCAGAACAAACGCTGAGTCCTTTGAGCCTTGGGGAGTTATCTACGCATATCCGGGTATGAGGGTATTCGGGGGACGATCGGAAGCTTAGGCATCTGGTCACTACTAAAGGAGTCACATGAGTAAAAAGACAATTGCAATGATCGTCGTTGCAGCAACTGTTTCAGTTGCAGGAATTGGTGCAGCAGATGCTTCTTCAAAGAAGACTGTCATTAAGTCAACAACTGTTGCAACATCTGTACGTCCATCAATTGGTGGAATGGGTGGATTTGGTGATGACGAGGGCAAGGGTCCAAACGTCCAACTTTCGACCGTTCTTGCTTCATTAGTAACTAAAGGAACAATCACTCAGGCACAATCTGATGCAATCACCGCAGCTCTTGCTGCCGCTCGTGCAGCAGCGACACCTGTGCGTCCAGCGAATCCAGGATTGCCTCCAATTAACAAGCAATCAATCATTCTTACAACCTTAAAGATTGATACTCCAACACTTCAGGCAGCCCTCAAGGCTGGCAAGTCTCTAGCAACTATTGCTGGGGTCAATACTCAAGCGTTGATCAATGCACTTGTCGCAGCACAAACAACAGCAATTGATGCTGCTGTAACTGCAGGCAAAATGACTCCTGCTCAAGCAGTCACTGCAAAGGCAGGGCTAGTTGCTCACTTCACTACTGAGGTCAACCAAGTTGGTCCAGTCGGCGGAATGGGTACGGGAATGGGCCGCGGTCCAGGTCACCCGTAAGAAGCCATAAGCTCGCAAGGCCCGCACTGAACAAGTGCGGGCCTTGTTTTTTTATCCTGAAACATTTGAGAGGATGGCGCTGTGAACATCCACATTGGCAGCGATCACGCTGGACTTGAATTCAAGAATCGTATCGTCGCTCACTTGAAAGATCAGGGCCACAACGTCACAGATCACGGTCCACATAGCTTTGACCCCTTGGATGATTACCCCGTCTTTTGTATTCCTGCCGCAGAGGCCGTTTCCAATGATCCAGCATCACTTGGCATTGTTCTCGGAGGTTCGGGAAATGGTGAGCAAATAGCGGCAAATAAAGTCAAAGGGATTCGCGCGGCACTCGTGTGGAGTCATGACACCGCAATCCTTGCGCGCGAACACAACAATGCAAATGTGATTGCCATCGGCGGTCGAATGCATCCAGAAGAATTCGCACTTGAGTTGGTTGATCTTTTCGTTCGCACAGAATTTCCTGGAGATGAACGTCATTCACGCCGAATTGCGCTTATAGAAAAGTATGAAACCGAAGGAAAGATTTAGTTCTTAAAATATCTAAAATCTGTAACTAAGTGGCCTTTCTTAAGTCCCTGTCCTTCAAACTTCGAAATCGGCCTGAAAGAAGGTCGATCAATAACTCCCCCGTTAAATAGCGATGACTTTTCAAAAACGCCTTCAATCCAATTTGCGTATTCAACCCAATCGGTTGCAATGTGAATATATCCACCGGACTTCAACTTTGGAGCAATTAACTCTAGGAATGGGTTCTGAACAATTCTTCTTTTTTTATGTGGATTCTTCGGCCAAGGATCAGGAAAATAAAGGTGAATAGCATCCAGTGAATCATCTGCAATCCAATGCTGGAGAACTAAATGAGCATCCTCTTCAATAATTCGAAGATTGCTAGAATCATTTTTCGATGCCATGTTCATAAGCGCACCGATGCCTGGCTTGTGAACTTCAATCGCTAAGAATCCTGTATCTGGATCATCCTTCACAATTTGTGCAGTTGCCTCGCCCATTCCCGTGCCGATTTCCATAATGATGCGTTTTGAATCTGGGAAATAATCCCTAAGATTTAGAACTCCTTTGGGGATGATTCCAAATTTGCCCCACAAGGTGATGTAGGCCGCCTCTTGCGCAGGCGTGGCACGTGCTCCACGTAACTTGTAACTGCGATTGTCCGGGCGTTCCATCTCAGATAGCCTAAACCAAATTCGTAAATCCATTTAAAGGAGTCTCCGTGCCTGGAGTAAATATTTCCCGTTCCGAAGCTGCTGAACGTGCAAAGCATCTAACTATTGAGTCATACGACATATCACTAGATCTAACAGTTGGAAGTGAAGTATTTCTCTCCACCTCGCGCATCCTCTTCTCGTGCAATGCCCCTGGATATGACACATTCATCGATGCAGTGGGTAAGAGCATCAAGTCAGCAATTCTTAATGGCCAGCCATTAGACACCTCCCGTTACGACGGTGAAACTCTTCTCGTTCCTGGCCTCTCGACTCATAATGAATTAGTAATCGTGATGGAGGGTTCTTACTCGAACACGGGCGAGGGCTTGCAGCGTTCTGTGGATCCGGTCGATAACGAGGCTTATTTGTACTCGCAGGGCGAAACTGCATACATTCGAAAGGTCTATGCCTGCTTTGATCAACCAAGTTTGAAAGCTGAATTTACTTTCCACGTTACAGCCCCTGCTCACTGGGAAGTTATTTCAAATAACCCAGTCGCTACAAAAGTTGAGGCAGAAGGAAAGACACACTGGTCATTTACCAAGACTCCGCGAATCTCTTCTTACATAACTGCAGTTTTTGCCGGTCCCTACGCCCACGTCCACGACGTTTATCAAGGCAAGAAGACCGTTCCTCTGGGAATGTATGTCCGTAAATCTTTATTTGATCATCTCGATGCTGAAAATATCTTTGAGATCACAAAGCAAGGATTCGGATTTTTCGAAAATGTTTTTGGTCTCGAGTATCCCTTTGATAAGTTCGACCAGATTGCAGTTGTTGACTTCAACTGGGGCGCCATGGAGAACGCGGGCGCTGTAACGTATAAAGAAAATCTGATGGTTTTTCGTAGCAAAGTTACCGATCGCATGTACTTAAACCGCGCAAACAACATTCTTCACGAGATGGCGCATATGTGGTTTGGCAACATGGTCACCATGGCTTGGTGGGATGACCTCTGGCTCAACGAATCCTTCGCTGAATGGTCTTCCTATTTAGCCATGAATGAAGCGACAAGATTTAAGAATTCTTGGAGCGCTTTTAGTACAGAACGAAAGAACTGGGCTTACAGACAGGATCAACTTGTTACCACTCACCCAATCGTTACGGATATGTTTGATATCGAAGCGGTAAATGCAAACTTTGATGGAATCTCCTATGCAAAGGGGGCGTCAGTCCTCCACCAACTCGCAGCTTACGTAGGACGAGAAAACTTCATTACTGCTCTACAAAAATATTTCGCGAAGCATGCATTCAAGAACACAACTTTAGAAGACTTGCTAGTGGAACTTGAAACACAGAGCGG
>CAIUFY010000042.1 GCA_903898555.1 uncultured Actinomycetes bacterium | reverse complement strand
TCAGTAAGTGAAGCCGATATCGCCGAGGCGAGCCGGGTCATCACTTCAGAATGGCGCGAGGAGATTCCTCTCATTGAAACATGGTTTGAAACCATCGGAGAGAAGTTGCCAGAACAAATGCAGCATCAACTGAATTTGCTAAAGGCCTATATTTCTAACTAGTTGTTAGCCGCAATCTGACGACCTAATTCATCGCGAACATATTCAAGTTCGCGAATGACATACTCGGTGATGTCGCCAGTCTTCAGGTGCTCTGGCAATACATCCCAGGTATAGGTTTCAATCTCAAGATGGTTTGAAAGTGGATTCTTGGCATGCTCCTTAAGAGCAGCATCAATTCCACTTCGAGTTGTTTGGAAAGGTCCGAGGTCTTTCAGGAAGACAGGTACGTGGAAGTGGGTGCGCCACTCACGGGTTCCTGAAGGATCCTTTTCGTACTCCGCAATCGCTTCTTCGAGGTTGAGGAAACGCTTGAGAACGCCATTCTTGAGTTCAGTTGTCTGACTTAAGTAGATAGTTCCGGTGTACTTCTTGAGTTCTTCAACAATTTCGGGAGTTACTTCGCCAACCTGCAGGGCGGCAGCTTCTTGGAGTTTGAAAATCGGAATGCAGGAATTATTTAGAGCATGAATATCATCTGCAATATTTTCAAATTCAACAGATTGATGGCAGATGTCTAGAACAACTCCAAGATAACGACGAGTCGCTCCAAAGCACTCACTGAGCGGCTGCTTCGAAAACTTTGAGATTGCTTTGGCAGCTTCGAGTGTGTAAATCTTATTATTAAACCAATCAACAGTCTCCGGAATTGTCTCGAGGAAGCAGAATGGCTCAGGCTCAACAGCAAGCTTTACGCGACGCCCAGTGCGAACCTCAAGGTTCATCAGGTGGGCAATAACGCGATAAATATTTTCGTTAAAAGAATCTTCATACGCAGCACTCGTAACTTTCGGGCGAAATGCTAACGGAGCAGTCTGAATTGTTGGCTCAACATCCTTGCCAGTTACCTCGGCGAGAATATCTGCAATATTCATTGTGTACTTTGTGCGCTGCTCCGTAGTCCAGTCCGGCTCATAAACCTCAGCTTTAACAATCTGGTTCTTAAATGGACCATAAGGAAATGCGTTAACAGTAAAAACATATAAATTCTCGTTGATAAGAAATTCCTTGAGCCATGTGCGTTCTGATGGATTAGCAAGAAGAGTTTCCACCGATGAACCTGATAGGCGCAGTGAAACGCCCATTGGTTTATCTGGGCAGAATCTTGCTTTCACCGCAGGCACATATCGTTGCAAAGAATCTTTCATATCCGCCCAAGTGTCGCCTGGGTGTACAAGAGTTGAATAAGTTAAATGACCGTAACCATTTCCAAGATCCATTATTGTCCGTTTCCGATGTGGTTAAACGTGGATGTGTTTAGGTGAGATTGTGAGTCGCGAGTTGTGTTCAAATATCCGCCCGTTGTGAAGTAACGCTGACCTGCAACCAGGAGTTCTTCAGCGGGGAACTTAGTAATAACTTCGCATCCTGTAGCGGTAACAACGACCTCTTCCTCGATACGGGCAGCGCCCCAACCATCTTTGGCAGGCCAGTATGTTTCAAGAGCAAAGACCATTCCTTCTTCAAGAGTTTCAGGATAATCGAATGAGATCATGCGGCTGAAGATTGGGCGTTCCCAAATAGAAAGTCCAACACCATGACCATATTGAAGAGCGAAAGCAGCTTCTTCATTTGCAAAACCAAATTCTTCAGCCTTAGGCCAAACTGCGACAATGTCTGCAGTAGTAGCGCCTGGCTTAACAAGCGCAATTGCTCTATCCATATATTCACGGCAAATCTTGTATGCATCACGTTGTGCAGGTGAGGCGCTTCCGATTGCAAAAGTGCGGTAATAACAAGTGCGATATCCATTAAAGCTGTGCAGGATATCGAAGAAAGCTGGATCGCCTGGGCGCAAGATGCGGTCGCTAAATACGTGAGGGTGTGGGGAGCAACGCTCACCGGAAATAGCATTAACACCTTCGACATGCTCAGAACCCATGCTGTACAAAGAATTAGCAACAAGACCAACTGCTTCATTTTCGCGGACACCAGGGCGTAAGAATTCGTACAAGCGATCGTATGTAGCATCAACCATCGATGCAGCAGATGTGAGAAGTGTTAATTCATCCACTGTCTTGATGCGACGAGCCTCTAGAAATACTTGCTGACCATCAACAACTGTGATGCCCTTTTTCTGCAAAGCAAATAAAACGGCTGGCTCAATGACATCGACACCGAGAGGAGCGTTCTCTAGGCCGTAATCTTTAAGCACTTCATAAATTTTGTCTGCAACACCCTCTGCTTGACCCGCTGCAGGGTTAATTGCACCGCGCAACGTAGAAATTCCTGCACGTGAACCAACAATTGGTTTCGCATTGTGGTGAGGTTCGCGACCACTCGCACTTGCTTCAGCGTGTGCACGATCGAGCCAAGTTGTTTGCACCGTGTGATGTTTTGCTGCTGAACCAAAATCCCAGAGAACAGGTTCGCCGCCGCGAGGCAAAATAGAGAAACGAATCAACTTATCCATCGCCCATGTACCAATATGTGTTGAGGTCATGTATCTGATGTTGTTGAAATCAAATGTGAGCACGGAACCTAATTCCGACGCTTCGAGAGCGACCTTCAGACGGGCTAAGCGCTGAGTGCGTAAACGGTCGAAATCAACGCGCTCTTCCCAATCGACGCCATTAAAACCAAATGTTGGAATTGCCACCGTGAGCTCCTTTGCGTACACAACTTTGCTTAATTAGTCGCAAAGTGTTCGCTACTAGTTAACAGTAGGCTCGTGTCTAAGTCAAGGGTTTTTGAGCGTAGAAGAGATTTGCCTACTCGGCTGGGTGGCAGCCATGGACAAACCAGAGTCCACGGAAGGTCACGGCGCCTGTGTTTCTAAAGCGGTGAGGGATTGAGGAATCAAAACCAATTGACTGATTCTTGGAAAGATTTAAAACGCTATCGCCAATCGTGACTTCAATTTCACCATCGAGTGCATAACCATATTCATACCCGTCGTGCTGGATTAGCTCACCATTGGCGTTGGATCCGGCGCCTGGCTCATAGATAATCTCCATGAAGTTGATATCGGACTCGTGGGTGGCTGCTAGACGCTCCCAACGCACTCCTGTATCCATCGTCAAAACACTGCGATTTTGTGGGTTTATAAGGGAAATTCTGGCCCCTGCGTCATCCCATGCATCTGTCGGATTTTCAATCAGTGATCGATTCACGATCTCGTCATCGACTGGAGTGGTCGCAGTAGATGCGTCAAAAGTTGGTGCAAAAAGGGTGTCAACAGGGACGCCGAGCAAGCGAGCTAAGGCGTAGAGAGTGGCGACTGAAGGTTGGGATTTTCCATTCTCAATCTGCGATAGAAAAGAAGGCGATACATCAAGGCGCCTGGCCACCTCGCGGAGGGATTTTTCACTGGCAAGCCGGATGGTCTTTAGGCGTGGCCCAAGGTTCACCATAGGGTCAAACACAGTGCCTCCTGTCATTCTTTCGCTATTTCTACCGGTGGGTAATTATGGCACTGTTTACAGCCACTGTACACCCCTAAAACACTGGCGTATCGTATCGCTAACTCAACGTCTCAAGGAGGAGATCTGTGAAGCTCAACTACGTCCACCATGTCGGCCTAATTTGTAGTGATTTAGACCGATCAATCTACTTTTATCACGACATCCTTGGTTTTCAATTTCAAAATGAACCCACAGGCTGGTTCGAGGGTCCTGAACTAGCAAAAGGAGTTGGCGTTCCAAATGCCAAACTTCGTCAAGTTTCCCTCTGGGTTGATGACACCACCACCTTTGAACTTATCGAATATTCACCTCGCGCGGATACCACCGGTAAGCCAGTTGCCAATAATCATCTTGGCGCTGCCCACGTTTGTTTTGAAGTTGACGACATCCATGCAACGAAAGCAGAACTTGAATCGCATGGCGTCGTATTCAACAGCGACGTAAATGTTGTTGACGAAGGCCCATTAGCTGGATGGCGTTGGTGTTACTTCACAGATCCAGATGGTCTGGCACTCGAGCTAATCCAATGGGATTACTACAAGAAAGAAGAGCGTGAGGCAGCTGTTGCGGAATATTTAAAGAACCGTCCTCCGCTAAGTGCTTTCAAGCCGCTTTTCAATAAGTAAGACGCTTTATAAAAAAAGCCCCGCTCTCGTCATTGAGAGCGGGGCTTTTTGTCCCTACGAATAAAAATTAACTATTTC
>CAIUFY010000041.1 GCA_903898555.1 uncultured Actinomycetes bacterium | reverse complement strand
CTTCTGCGATGCGGTCATCGTATTCACGAAGCTCTGGAGGAGCTGTCATGCGGCGGATGCGAAGACGCGAACCGGCTTCGTCGATTAGGTCGATTGCCTTGTCCGGCAAGAAGCGATCAGATACGTAACGGTCAGCAAGCGTTGCTGCTGCAACAATTGCATCGTCTGTGATTGAAACCTTGTGATGTGTTTCGTAACGATCTCTTAGACCTTTTAGAATCTCAATCGCATGAGCTAATGAAGGTTCGCTAACCTGGATTGGTTGGAATCTACGCTCAAGTGCGGCGTCTTTCTCCAAATGTTTGCGGTATTCATCAAGAGTAGTCGCACCAATTGTCTGCAGCTCACCTCGTGCGAGCATTGGCTTCAAAATGCTTGCTGCATCGATTGCGCCTTCTGCTGCACCGGCTCCAACAAGAGTGTGAATTTCATCGATAAAAAGAACGATATCGCCACGAGTGCGAATCTCTTTTAGAACTTTCTTCAAGCGTTCTTCAAAATCTCCGCGGTAGCGACTTCCTGCTACGAGTGCGCCAAGATCTAACGAATAAACCTGCTTGTCGCGAAGAGTTTCAGGAATATCTCCCTTAACAATTGCTTGTGCCAAACCTTCAACAATTGCAGTTTTTCCAACGCCTGGTTCACCAATGAGTACTGGGTTGTTCTTTGTACGACGTGAGAGAACTTGCATAACGCGTTCAATTTCTTTTTCACGGCCGATAACAGGATCCAATTTGCCTTCGCGAGCAGCCTGAGTCAGATTACGTCCGAATTGATCTAAGACTAGGGATGTTGAAGGAGTTCCTTCTGCAGGACCGCTTGATGTTGCTGCTTCTTTGCCTTGATATCCAGAGAGCAGTTGAATAACTTGTTGACGAACGCGATTAAGGTCTGCACCGAGCTTTACCAGTACCTGCGCAGCCACTCCTTCGCCTTCACGAATTAAGCCAAGCAGGATGTGTTCAGTGCCAATGTAATTGTGGCCAAGTTGGAGAGCCTCACGAAGTGAAAGTTCAAGAACTTTCTTCGCGCGTGGAGTAAATGGAATATGTCCAGATGGTGCCTGTTGTCCCTGACCAATGATTTCTTCAACCTGGGCGCGCACGCCTTCTAGGGAGATGTTCAGTGCCTCGAGAGCTTTGGCAGCAACGCCTTCACCTTCGTGAATAAGGCCAAGCAAAATATGCTCAGTGCCAATGTAGTTGTGATTGAGCATGCGGGCTTCTTCTTGTGCCAGCACGACAACGCGACGAGCTCGATCAGTAAAGCGCTCGAACATCTAGCCACCTCTTTCTACGATTTCAGGGTAAGCCTACCTATTTGAGGGGTTTGGCTGAAACTCTTATTTAGTCCAACCAGTACCAAGTGATGGTTATGCCCGAAAAGTGAAGAAAATTAGAGAATTTTCAACATTCTGGTATTTCCCAGGGTGATTGGCTTCACGCTCTCTAAATCCAAGAATTCAGCCACGCCGGCGTCATAGGATCGAAGAAGCTGTTGATAAACCTCGGGTTCCACTGGGGTTCCTTCGATAACTTCAAATCCGTGCTTTCCAAAGAATTCAGTCTGAAAGGTCAGACAAAAGATTCGCTTCACACCTAGGTTCTTCGCGCGCTCAATTATGGTTTCCATAATGAGGTGACCAATTCCAGTCTTGTGTCGATTCTCCACAATGGCAACCGAGCGGACTTCAGCTAGGTCCTCCCACAGGACGTGCAGCGCTCCGCAACCAACAACTTCATCGCCATCTACAGCCACCACAAATTCCTGGACACTTTCGAAAAGTGTGACTGTTTCTTTCTCAAGCATTCTTCCTGGCGCGGCGTACGCATCAATAATCTTGCGAATATCTTTTACGTCACTTGTCCGCGCAGGTCGAATTGTTACCGACATTTTCTACCTAGTTCTCTTCAGGCTTCACTAGTGGAAAGAGAATGGTCTCTCGAATTCCTAATCCTGTCAGCGCCATAAGCAATCGATCAACACCCATACCCATTCCACCCATTGGTGGCATTGCATATTCCATTGCGCGCAAGAAATCTTCATCTAAGTTCATGGCTTCCAAGTCACCCTTTGCGCCGAGTGAAGCTTGTTCAACTAAACGTTCGCGTTGAATAACTGGATCAATAAGTTCCGAGTAACCCGTTGCGAGTTCAAAACCTTGAATATACAAATCCCATTTTTCAACGAGACCTGGAATTTCGCGATGACCGCGAACAAGAGGAGAAGTATCTACAGGGAAACCACGGACAAAAATCGGCTCTATGAGCTGACCTTCAGTTACATGCTCAAAAATTTCTTCTGCAAGTTTTCCAGTAACCCATTTAGGATCAATTTTCATACCCAACTTAAGGGCAATTCTCTTTAGTTCTTCGAGAGAAGTTTGCGGAGTGACTTCTTCTCCTACGCCTTCAGAAATAAGATCAAATAAATTTGCATCCCGCCAATTTCCGCCTAAATCAAATACCGTTCCATCATGGTGCGTGACTTGATGAGTGCCATAAACAGCCATCGCAGCCTCTTGAACTAAACCTCTAGTGAGGTCAGCCATCGTGTTCCAGTCGCCATAGGCCTGATAACTTTCAATCATCGCAAATTCTGGAGAGTGGCTCGAGTCCGCACCTTCATTACGAAAATTTCGGTTTATTTCAAATACGCGTTCAATCCCGCCAACCACGCAACGCTTGAGAAATAGCTCAGGAGCAATACGAAGAAATAAATCCATGTCATATGCATTGCTGTAAGTCTTAAATGGACGAGCCGCAGCACCACCATGCATCACTTGAAGCATAGGAGTTTCAACTTCAATATATTCGCGCGCATTAAATGATTCACGCAATTGGCGCATGACTGCCGGACGCAAGCGAGCATTAACACGGGCTTCAGGTCGAACAATTAAATCGACATAACGCATACGAACACGAGTCTCTTCGGATAGAGGTTTATGTTCTACAGGAAGAGGGCGTAGTGATTTCGCAGCTAACTGATATGAATGAGCAAGAATGGATAGCTCACCTCGCTTTGAAGTAATCACTTCTCCGGTTACCGAGACGATGTCTCCGAGATCAATTTCCGATTTCCAGAGATCTAGGTTTTCCTGACCAACTTTGTCCAAAGAAAGCATTGCTTGAAGTTCTGTTCCATCGCCTTCGCGAAGGGTTGCAAAGCAAAGTTTTCCTGTATCGCGCTTAAAAATCACGCGGCCTGAGACGCTTTCAATAACACCGGTTGCTACGTCAACTTCAAGTCCCTGGTGCTGATTTCGAATTTCAGATAGAGAAGCGGTGCGCGGAACAGCGACTGGGTAGGCCTCGCCGCCTCGGGCAACAATCGCAGCGCGCTTTTCGCGTCGAATTCGAAGTTGTTCGGGCAGGTCGTCTTCAGGAATTTGGCTCATAGTGGGCGAGATTCTACCTGTTAGTTATTGCGCTCGTGAATTAAGCGCAGACCTATCAGAGTTAAATCAGGCTCATGAATATCAATTGTTTCGGCAATTCCCATCACCAGTGGGGCAAGCCCGCCGGTTGCAATCACTGTGACTTCTCCAGTATCTGGATACAGGACATCAAGCTCATCAATAATTCGATTTACTAATCCATCTACCTGTCCGGCAAATCCATAAATCGTCCCAGATTGCAGAGCTTCGACAGTATTTTTCCCAATAACTGATCTTGGTTTTACTAATTCAACTTTTCGAAGTTGTGCCGCACGAGCGGCCAGCGCCTCTACTGATATTTCGATTCCTGGAGCAAGTGCTCCTCCTAGGAATTCTCCTTTTGGTGAAACGACATCCAAATTAGTGGAAGTTCCAAAATCAACGACGATACAAGGGCCATCTTCTCCGAAGAGTGTGTGTGCAGCAAGTGTATTTACGATTCGATCCGCGCCAATTTCCTTTGGATTATCAACCATCAGGGGAACGCCAGTCTTAACGCCTGGTTCAATTATTGTTGTTGGGGTCTGTGAAAAATATCGTGTGACCATTGCGCGAATTTCGCGAAGAGAGGAAGGAACTGTTGAACAAATTGAAAGACCGGTTATTTCGAAACCTTCAATTAAGGAGCGATATTGAAGCCAAAGCTCGTCAGCTGTATCGCGAGGATCGGTCTTTACGCGCCAAGAATGTGCCAAAGTCTCTCCATCAAATACTCCCAAAACAGTATTTGTATTTCCAACGTCTATCGTGAGCAGCATGAATTAACCTTTCTGCGCTTTGAAATCGAGGCCTATGTCCATTACAGGTGCGGAGTGAGTAAGTGCTCCCACAGCCAAGAAATCAACCCCTGTCGATGCATATGCTTTTGCATTTTCAATCGTTAAACCGCCTGAAGATTCCAACTTCGTCTTACCTGCCGCAATTTGGACTGCTGCTCTTGTTTGTTCCAGCGACATGTTGTCTAACAGAATCAAATCAGCGCCTGCGCCAAGTACCTCTTTTAGTTGTTCCAATGTATCAACTTCCACCTCAACAACAGCAGTTGGGTATTTTGTTCGCACCGCTTTAAATGCTTGAGCAATTCCACCGGCTGCCACAATGTGATTGTCTTTGATGAGCGCGGCATCAGAGAGCGACATTCGATGGTTCACACCGCCACCCATACGTACTGCAAATTTTTCCAATTCTCGAAGCAGAGGAGTTGTCTTTCTCGTGTCGCGAATCTTTGCTGAAGTTCCAGCTACCTCAAGTACCCATCGATGCGTAAAGGATGCAATTCCGGAAAGTCGGCCAAGAAAATTTAGAGCAGTCCTTTCGGCAAGCAATATTTTCTGCGTATTCCCTTTTGCAGTCAAAATAACTTGTCCTTCTTCAACCCGCTTGCCATCTTCGACAAGAATTGAGTAGTCGGTAATTCCGCAAACTTCAAGAACTGCGGCCGCAACAACTACACCCGCGACATATCCAGATTTTCTAGCTCGGAATTCAGCTGCGCTTATTTGATCAATTGGGATTGTTGAATCCGACGTTAAATCAACTCCACCATCTAAATCTTCAGCAATTGTTCTGCGGGCTAAGTCTTCTATTGATTGAGGATCTAAGTCGTATTCAATAATTGCGCTGGCTAGTTTTTCGCTCAACATCAGTGCTTCACCTCAATCTCACTTGTCGTCCAACTACCGTCAATTCCAAACTTTTGAATGATCCGTTTTTGCCAGAGATCAGAACTTTCTGGAAAATCGCTACGCCAGTGCGAACCGCGACTTTCTTCACGCTCGAGGGCGCTTCGGACAATCGCAACAGCAAGCAAATATAGGTTCGTTACTTCCCAGGCTTCGATACGCGGTGCCGTGGAGCGCCTGGTTCCTAATTGTTCAAGTTGGTTTAGAGTTTCGCGTAATGATTTTTCAGAGCGCAATACTCCTGCTCCTTCAGTCATGGATAGCTGTATTGATAGTCGGATAGCAGGATCAAGGAGAAGAGTTTCTTCACTCCGTTTAACTGGGGTTCCTTGCGGAGGCAAGTTCTTAGAAATGTCTTCAGAAATGGCTGCGCCAAATACAAGGCCTTCAAGAAGTGAGTTCGAGGCGAGACGATTGGCGCCGTGTGCGCCAGTACAAGCAGTTTCACCACACGCATACAAACCTGGGACCGTTGTTTGGCCAACAAGATTCACTAGTACGCCACCTGAAGCGTAATGAGATGCTGGGGCGATAGGAATGAGTTGAACGCGTGGATCAATCCCATTTTCATTGCATGACTGAAAAATTGTTGGAAACCGTTCAGGAAAATCATGTACGTGTGTTGCGTCTAACCAAACATGCGGAACATTCGCAGTTTTCATTTGATTAAAAATCTCTTTTGCAACAATATCTCGAGGAGCTAATTCAGCAAGCTCATGCTTTCCCAACATAAATCTTTCGCCTTTATGGTTAAGTAACAATGCGCCTTCGCCACGAACTGCTTCACTTATTAAAGGTTGCTGCCCCTCTTGCCCAGCAGGATTGTCTCGCCACAAAACAGTTGGGTGGAATTGAATAAACTCAACGTCAGCAACTGCGGCGCCAGCTCTAAGTGCCATAGCGACACCGTCTCCCGTTGACACTGAAGGGTTTGTGGTTTGTGAATAAACCTGACCCAATCCGCCTGTTGCAATGACTACTGCGCGGGCAAGGGCTTGGCCTACGCCATCTCTACTTCCCTCACCTATTACGTGAACAGAGACACCGCAGACTCGTCCAAATTCATCTTGAAGCGCGTCAATCACAAGTGCATGTTCGATAACTTCAATCCCGTGGTCGTCGTGCACGGCAGCTAACAGTGCGCGCGAAACTTCTGCTCCGGTCGCATCACCACCCGCATGCAAAATTCGATTTCGGTGATGACCACCTTCGCGTGTTAAATCTATTTCCCCAGTTGAAGATTTATCAAAAACTGCTCCGCGGGCAATAAGCTTACGAACAGCTTCCGGCCCTTTTGTTACAAGAATATTTACCGCATCTTCATCGCACAACCCAGCTCCGGCTATAAGAGTGTCAGATTTATGTTGATCTGGTGAGTCTCCTGGTCCAAGCGCAGCTGCTATTCCGCCTTGCGCCCATTTTGTCGAACCTTCATCAATTTTTGCTTTAGTCACTAGTAGAACAGATAAATTTGCAGCTCTAAGATTTAGCGCAGTTGTTAATCCAGCAACGCCAGATCCAATAACTATTACATCTGCTTGAACAGTCCATCCTGGATTTGGTGCAAGGAGCTTCATGCAATCACCGATGCTGACATCTGCATATTATCAAGCAAGCGAACCCCATTTACCCAGCCAGCAACGAGTGCGCGTGATTTTCGAGCGCTAGTGGCAGGTTCAAAATTATCTTCATTGATAATTTCCGCATAATCAAGTTCAAACCCGGGCTCAGACGCCAATACGTCGTGGAGTCGATCGCGCGCGCTTTCAACCGACCTTTCATGAGTTGCCTGCCTGAGAGCCCGTGAAATTACGAGGGCAGTTTTTCTGTCATCTGCACCCAAACGGACGTTTCGAGAGGAGAGAGCCAAGCCATCAACATCTCTTATCACCGGCGCAGAAATAATTTCAATTCCAAGCTTTGATTTCTTTGCCCATTTCTTAATAATAAAAAGCTGTTGGAAATCTTTTTCCCCAAAAACTGCGTGCGTTGGCTGCACATGTTTAAAGAGTCGATCTACAACTGTAAGAACTCCGTCAAAGTGTCCTTCTCTTCCGACACCCTCGAATTTCCTCCCAATTACTCCTGAATCAATAACTGAAACTTGATCGGGATAGATTTCCTCAACCGTTGGTGCCCAAATTTGAGTAGCACCGGCAAGAAGCGCTTGCTGGCTATCACTTTCGACACTTCGTGGATACTTAGCTAGATCTTGCGGATCTTCAAACTGAAGAGGGTTTACAAAAATGCTCACAACAATTTCGCGTGAGTATTGCTTTCCAATTTCAATCAGCGAGAGATGCCCAGCGTGCAGCGCGCCCATAGTGGGGACGAGAACTTTTGTGTGAGTCATGTGTTGCTCCAGTCCTTTCAGGTACCGGGCCATTCCTGCGAGGTTTGAATGCTACTCCTAGCCGACAATAGCCGCCAAAAGTTCGCTGATTCTTCCCTTTCCAACAATCTCGGCATCGGCATCAATCTCCAGCCACGGTTGCAGTACAAATCCTCGCTCATGCGCTCGAGGGTGAGGCAAGGTTAGAAATTCACTCTCTACTTTTAGATCTCCCGCGCTAATGAGGTCCAAATCCAATGTTCTTGCTCCCCACCTAACTTCGCGGGTGCGCCCAGCTTTATTCTCGATACTCTGCAATGAAAGCAATAAATCCTCGGGCGAAAGTTGAGAATCTATAATCACAATTGCATTCATGTAGTCAGGTTGATCAGGACCTCCAACAGGGGCGGTTTCATAAAAAGAAGAAACTTTAATGATCTCCGAAACATTTCCAATTTCTTCTAGAGCAGATTCAAGTATCTGAGATCTATCACCAAGGTTTGAACCAAGAGCAACTACATATTTCATCAGCGACTTCGCTCAATCTCCACTGCAATATCGGTCAAGGCCAGTCCTACATCCGCGTCAGGTTTATGAACCCTGACGGTTACATTCTTAACTTCTTCAAAATCGCTCAGAACTCTATTTGCAATTCTCTCTGCAACCGCCTCAATCAAATTACATGGCTCGCCGATCAGTTCTTCATGCGCAACACTTGCCATAAGTGAGTAATCAACAGAATCCTTTAGTTCATCACTTACCCCTGCTGGATAGAGATCCACTTCCGCAACCAAATCCAAAACAAACTTCTGTCCTTCGATACGCTCTTTTTCGTAGACGCCGTGGAAGGCAAATCCTGATATGCCCGTTAGATAAATTCGATCCATTTAAAGCTCCAATTCGTTGGCAACCAAGATGGCGTCTTTTTGTGCTTTTACTGAGTGAGTGCGCACGGCCCAAACTTTCTGACGAGCTAGCTCTGTCGTGAGAGCAATCGTTGCCGCTTCTCGATCATCGGGAGCCGAAGTGTTTGTAAGTTCCCCAAGAAAGCGCTTTCGTGAGACTCCCACAAGCAACGGATAACCTAGTAATTGAAGGCGATCGATATTACGCAAAATTTCCCAATTGTGTGCTGAAGTTTTTGCAAAGCCGATGCCCGGATCAAGAATAATCTGTTCTGGATCAACACCCGCTTTGAGTAAATCTATTGTTCGTTCTTCCAGTTCATCCTTAACTTCACGGACGACATCTTTGTAGGTTGCAAGAGATTGCATTTCGCGTGATTGCCCGCGCCAATGCATAGCCACATACTGGACCGCTGAATTCGACGCAATTAACTTGGCCATCTTTGCATCAGCAAGACCGCCACTAACATCATTTACGATAACTGCGCCTGCTGTAATTGCCGCGTGCGCAACTTCCGATCTCATCGTGTCGATGCTAACCAATGGTCCAAGTGCCCTTAATTCACTGATTACAGGAATCACTCGCGACAACTCTTCTTCAACGCTCGTGCGTTCGGCACCTGGCCGCGTAGATTCTCCGCCAACATCGATGATGTCAACGCCTTCAACAATCATTTCTCGCGCCCGAATCAAAGCATCTTCCAATGAAAAATGTCTGCCACCATCAGCAAAAGAATCTGGAGTCACGTTGAGAATCCCCATGACTAAAGTGCTCTGATCTTGCATAACTACTTCTTTAAAGTTGTTATAAGTGACATCGCCTCAGCACGAGTGGCGGGATTTCGAAGGTGTCCACGAACGGCGGATGTAGTAGTTCGAGCCGAAGATTTTCTGACGCCTCGCATAGACATACAAAGATGTTCGCAATCAATGACGACTATGACGCCACTTGGTTCTAGAACTTCGACAATTGCATCTGCAATCTGCGTTGTCAACCGTTCTTGAACTTGCGGTCTCCGTGAATACATATCAACAAGACGCGCAAGTTTTGATAGTCCTGTGATTCGGCCACTTGGTCCAGGGATATATCCGATATGTGCAACACCATGAAACGGAGTTAAATGATGTTCGCAGTGGGAAAAGACTTCGATATCTCTCACAATAACTAATTCGGAATGCCCTAAATCAAAAGTTGTAGTGAGCACATCGTGAGGGCTTTGCCAAAGTCCCTCAAAGTTTTCTTTTAGGGCACGCGCCACACGCTTCGGTGTATCTCGAAGTCCATCGCGTTCTGGATCCTCCCCTAACGCAAGCAGGAGCTCCGTAACAGCGCGTTCTGCTCGCTCAGCATCAAATGGTGCATTAGCCCGACCTTCTTGCGGACCCATAGCAACCTGATTGATTTCGTGATCATTCACTAGCAGGAGCCGCCTTCTTGCGAGTTTTGCGAACCGGCTTTTCCACCGGCAGCTCAGTCTTTGGCGCTGCAGTCACAGGTGGCTTTGTTGATGGAATACGAAGAGGAGACCCAGTCCACGCTGGACGAGGATTTACTTTTTGAACCTTTACAAAGAGTTGATCTATCTCATCCTTGAGAAGTGTTTCTTTCTCAAGAAGCGCAAGAACTAGCTCATCTAGTACTTCTCTATTTGTCACGAGTACGTCATAAGCCTCTTGATGTGCATTCTGAATCATCTTGCGAATTTCATCATCAACAATTCCCGCGACTTCTTCAGAATAATCACGTTGGTGACCATAGTCGCGACCAAGGAATGGCTCTGAACTACTGGCGCCAAGTTTTATAGCTCCGAGTTTCTCAGTCATTCCATATTGAGTGACCATAGCTCGCGCCAAATTCGTAGCCTTCTCAATATCATTTCCGGCACCTGTCGTTGGATCGTGGAAAATTAATTCTTCAGCTGCACGACCACCTAATGAATAAGCGAGTTGATCTAGCATTTCGTTTCGAGTAGTCGCATAACGATCCTCGTCGGGCAGAACCATTGTGTAACCAAGCGCTCTTCCTCTTGGCATGATTGTTATTTTGTGTACTGGATCTGCGTGTGGCAAGGCATGCGCAACCAAGGCATGTCCTCCCTCGTGATAAGCAGTGATAAGTCGTTCTTCTTCAGTCATCAAACGACTCTTACGCTGTGGTCCTGCCATAACCCGATCGATTGCCTCATCGAGTGCTTCGGTGGTAATTATTTTTGCGTTTTCTCTTGCAGTTAAAAGTGCAGCTTCGTTTAACACATTTGCTAAATCAGCACCTGTAAAGCCAGGAGTTCTTTTTGCAAAGTCCTCAAGGTTTACAGCCTTCGCAAGAGGCTTTCCTTTCGCATGCACTTGGAGAATCGCTGTTCTACCCTTGAGATCTGGGCGATCAACTGGAATTTGTCGATCAAATCGACCTGGACGCAACAGCGCGGGATCCAAGACATCTGGACGATTCGTTGCCGCTATCAAAATCACCTGGCCATTTGCTTCAAAGCCATCCATTTCAACCAACAGCTGATTTAGAGTTTGTTCGCGTTCATCATGTCCGCCACCAAGACCCGCACCGCGCTGTCGTCCGACTGCATCAATTTCATCTACAAAAATAATTGCGGGGGCGTTTTCTTTCGCCTGATTGAAAAGATCGCGTACTCGCGCAGCGCCGACTCCCACAAACATCTCTACAAATTCAGAGCCGGAGATGGAGTAAAACGGAACATTTGCTTCTCCCGCAACTGCTCGAGCAAGAAGCGTCTTTCCTGTTCCTGGAGGTCCATACAAGAGAATTCCCTTTGGAATCTTTGCGCCCATATCCTGGTATTTCTGGGGCTCTTTAAGGAAGTCCTTAATTTCTTCAAGCTCTGCGACCGCTTCATCCGCACCAGCCACATCGGCAAAAGTATTCTTTGGCAACTCTTTATTATGAATTTTTGCGCGAGATTTTCCAAAACTGAAAACTTTATTTCCGCCGCCAGCATTACCCATCATAAGTACGAGCAAGAAGCCAATTAGCAGGAATGGGCCAAAGCTGTAGAGAAGGGAGACCAAGAACGATGTAGTTGGAATCTTTACATCCCAGTTCTTTGGCGGAGGGTTGCTTGTCAGAAGTTCAACAATTAACGGCTCTTGATTTGCAACATAACTCGCCTCAAGATGTGATGATCCTTTGACATAGTTCCCGGGAAGCAAGACAACTTGAATCTTTTGTTGATGGTCAACAAGCAATGCAGATTCAACTTTATTAGCGGAAATATCTGCCAAGATAGTCGAAGTATCTACTTTTACAAAGGTCGCGCCTGAATTAGAAAGCCGACCAAAAAATGTAACAACAACTAAACCGATAACAATCCAAAAAAGTGGACCACGCATCCATTTGCGTACGCGTGCTTTCGGTGAAGAAGGTGTTTTCATTTTCTTAATTGGTGGGAGTTGGCTCATGAATACACATGCTTTGCTAGAACTCCAATGAAATTCAAGTTGCGATATTTCTCGTCGTAATCTAATCCGTAACCAACAACGAATTCTGTGGGAATATCAAAACCGACGTACTTCACATCCACATCAACTTTTGCAGCCTCTGGCTTGCGAAGCAGGGTGAGAATTTCAACGGACTTGGTGCCGCGTGACTCTAGATTTGATTTCAACCAAGCAAGTGTTAAGCCGGTATCAACGATGTCTTCGATGATAAGTACTTCGCGGCCGGAAATATCCCTATCGAGATCTTTGAGAATTCGTACTACTCCACTGGACTTCGTGCCAGATCCGTAAGAAGAAACAGCCATCCAGTCAGTTTCAATATGGCGGTTGAGTGAACGAGCGAAGTCAGCCATGGTCATTACGGCGCCTTTAAGAATTCCAATGAGGAGTACTTCTCGCCCTTCATAATCTTTTTCTACTTGAAGAGCTAACTCTGCAAGACGATTATGAATTTCTTCTTCTGTAACGATGACGCGCTCAATGTCGCTGCCTGCTGATGCCAAATCCACGGAACTCCCTTATTGCTCACTAGCTTGCTTTTACTGAACCTGCTTTGAGAGCGAAAGTCTGCCCGAAATTCGCTCGACCTTCACACCACCTGGCAAAGACGACGCCCCCTGGCCGCGCCAAGCTGTGACGAGAGCCTCAATAGGCGCGATGTGGTCATAGGTAAGGCTGCCCTGAGGGGCTCCTGCCGCGTAAATCAGCCTTCGGAGTACTCGGGCACGAACTGCCCTTGGAAGTGAGGCCAGCTCAGAGATGGAGCAGGAATCTCTCAAGTCAAGAAAATCCTGGGCTAACTCATCCAAAGCATCGGCATCTTCTCTCAGAATGCGCGAGGAGCGCGCCAGTGCGCTAGAAATGCCTGGACCTATCTCTCGCTCAAGAAGCGGCAAGATATTTCGCCGAACTCTCACGCGAGCAAAGTGCTCGTCAAAATTATGAGGGTCCCTCCAAGGCTCAATCTTGTTTTCACGACAAACCTCTTCAGTGACATCGCGAGTCAATTGAAGAAAGGGACGAATGTAAATGCCATTGACTTCGGCCATTCCGGAAAGTGAACGAGTTCCTGAACCACGAGCTAACCCCAAGAGAACGCTCTCTGCCAAATCATTTTCTGTATGCCCCAAGAAGAAAAAGGATGAGCCATGTCTTTGGGCAACTTGTTCAAATGCTTCATAACGGGCCCGCCTTGCAGAAGCTTCAAGGCC
Organism: uncultured Actinomycetes bacterium; assembly: GCA_903898555.1. Lineage (GTDB taxonomy): Bacteria > Actinomycetota > Actinomycetes > Nanopelagicales > Nanopelagicaceae > PALSA-747. The sequence continues at coordinate 3,699 of CAIUFY010000041.1, read as the reverse complement.
ATCAGTAATTTCAACGTTAATTCGAATCTTCTCAATCTTTTGAAAACCGAAATTCTCTAAATGCCGTTGAGTAATTTCAGCAACTTCCGCAGACGATTCTTGGAGTCCGTGATCAATAACAACAGGAATTACCACGCGGTCCATCGCTTCGAGCAAGAGTGCAATCGCAAGAGCCAATGAATCTGCTCCACCGGATACACCTACCAATAGAGGGCCAGAGGAATTCTCCACCCAAGGGCGTACAGCTTGCCGAGCTCGGAGAGTGGAGTTCATAGCGCCACTCTAATTGTTAAACGCGGCCTCCAGAAGGCATCAAACCCTTGATGCTGTACATATCCGAGAAAAGTAAGCCCGCTTTTGTGGAATTTGCTTCCCACATCTTGCCGTTTCCTGCATAAATCGTGATGTGGTGAATATTTTGTACCGAGCCGTCATAAGAATAGAAAAGTAGATCGCCTGGAACAAGTTGTGAGAGTGGCACGCGTTGTGTATCCACGAAGTAAAGAGCTGCATTCAATCTCGACCAATTTGGATAGCCAAGCCCAGCTGCTTTATATGCCGCATAAACTAAACCAGAACAATCAAAACTATTTGGGCCTTGAGCTCCCCATACATACGGTTTACGCGCTTTAACTTGTTTCGTTGCATATGCAACTGCTGCCGCTCTGATGGAATCGGTAGAACGAATTGTCGTTCGACCTTTAAATGTTCCACCCCAAACACGGTATTGATTTGGCGTTACTGCTGCCTTTGCGGCGCTTGCTTCTTCAAGGAGTGCAAGTTGGCGCTGCTGCTCAAGAGTAATACGAACATTGCGAGCGTTAGCCAACTCTTTTGCTAATTGATTTTGTACTGCCATTAAGCGATTTACTTCTTTTTGCTGAATAGCCTTTGAATCATCCGCTGCCTTTTTTGTCGCAGCGACTTGATTTGTCGCAACTACCTGAGCCGCCTTCGTACGATCAGCTTCAACTTTTGCTGCCTGAGCAACGATTGATGCTGCCTTGAATCTTGCTAGTGCCGCAGAATTATTTGCGCCTAGAGAATTTAGAGTTGAAAGTCGATCCATTAAGTCTTGTGGCCCGGTCGCATGTAGTACCGACTCCAAATCGGTAAACCCACTACCCATGATGTACGCATTCTGTGCCATTCGACCAATTGTCTTGTTTGCTTGCGATACTGATGCTTGCGCAATAGCGTAATGAGCAGCCGCCGTATGTGCTTGAGCAATTGCGACGACAAGATCTGCTTGTGCTTTTCTATATCGCGCAGCGGCTGCATCTGCCAACGCAGAAAGTTGTCGAAGCGTTTTTGTTGCAGAATTTAATTTCGACTGGGCTGCTGCTGCCGCACTTTGTTTTGCTATTTCGGCAGCTTTTGCCGCAGCAATTTGTGCCAATGTTGGTTTTGGGGTTTTAGCGAAAGCAATTTCTGGCACAGAAGCCATGAGTGTTAACGCACACAAGAGTGCGACCGACTTCTTTGATTTGAACACGCCACTCCTCCATCATCGACATAACTAGGGGGTGTTATGCGTGATTAAGTAAGAAATGGTAAAGCCTTAACCTCAAAAAAATCTGATAATTCCTCTCAGATTCAGATGTGTCTCAGCTTGCTACGTCTCGACGCTTGAAAAGAATGGTGGCTACACCCCCGAAGAGCAGCAGATAAGCCCCGGACATCAATAGCCCTCTTTGATAGCTGAAAATCTTGGCCCCGCCTGCTGAAATGGCTGAAAGTGCATTTCCCGGTAGCCACTTAGCAGCGCTCGTGAGAACCGCGCTCAATATATTTTCAAGGACCATAAACCAAAGAAGAGAAATGGAAATTGCACTCATCGGAGATTTGAGAATAATGCCTAAAGACATTCCCACTAATCCATAACCGATTGTCGCAAGCAAAATATTTCCATATAGCGTCAAGAATCCATGGATCGCCTTTGTTGAAGTCCATAGTGAGGTGGATATATGGGCATGCCCAGATTCTGCAAATGAAAGACCGATGTTTAGAACAGCGACAAATGTAATAAGCAAAAATGCAAAAACAACCATCGCAAAAAATTTCCCACCAAGTAATTTCATCCTGGAAGGTTGCCGTACCAATAAATTACGGAGAGTGCCATACGAATATTCATTTGAAGATTGAGATGCAAAGACGGTCAAGGCGATCAATCCAAGAAAGAGACTCATTAATCCAAATGTAAAATATCCGCCATCAAATTTTCCGAGAGATTCCGCGGTTTGAATTGAATCCGAACCACCTTTGCGATTTCCGAGAGAGGAACCCGTCCGAAGAAAGACTAGCGATGTAAAGAGAATCGAAAGAAAAGAAAGAATTCCTATATTTACGTAAAGAAGGCTTGGACGTTTCATCTTGCGGAGTTCGGCTTTAACAACATTAAGCATTAGTTTTCCTCCGTCATCTCAAAAAATGTTTCTTCAAGTGTTGGTTGCTGGGTTGAGATTGACATTAGAGTTATCCCTGCTTCGAACGCAGCACGATTGAGGATGGCACCGAATTCTGCATTAACGGGAATTTGTATGGATCCATTCTCAATTCTAATTTCATAACCAAGCCCTTTTGTAATCTCAACTAATCTATTTAGATCAACTTGATATTCTGGCTTTATCAAAGTGATGGAATTTTGTCTGCCGAGAAGTTCTTGCGTTCTTCCGGTGAAAATCACTTTTCCTTTTCTTAGCATCACTAGATATTCGGAGATCATTTCAAGTTCAGACAAAATATGCGAGGAGACAAAAACGCTAGTCCCATTGTCGGCGAGTTCTTTTATGAGTTCTCGAATTTCTTGAATGCCATTCGGATCCAAACCATTTGTCGGCTCATCCAAAATTAGTAATTGTGGATCTGGAAGCAGCGCAGCAGCGATACCTAGCCGCTGTTTCATTCCAAGAGAATAGGTTTTAAATTTCGAGCCGCCTCGATCGCCCAACCCGACTTTTATTAACAGCGAATCCACCCGCGAGTAGCTAAAACCGCCTAAATCAGCAAGTACCTTCAGATTTTCCCGACCCGAGAGCATGGGATAAAACGCTGGCCCTTCAATCATTGCCCCCACACGTGAAAGATATTTCTCGGGACTACGAATATCTTCACCGAGCACTGTGCCAGTACCACCTGTTGGTGAGATAAGCCCGAGCAGCATTCTTATTGTTGTGGTCTTACCCGATCCATTCGGACCAACAAATCCACAAACGGTTCCCAATGGAATATCAAATGTTGCGTGTGAAACGGCTGTTTGTTCGCCGTACACCTTGGTGAGATCGCGAACTGAGATTGCTAATTCCGGCATCTGGGCACAATAACAGGCCTAACTGAGAAACCATCACAGAAAATGTGGATAGCTACTTAGAGAAAAACACCTACTACTAAGAGAAGTGAATAGACGCTCAAATAGGTAATTGACCACTGAAAGAGCTTTCCAGCAGACTTTTCCGACTCATTTGTATTTAGCTTGATGAGTTGTTGGCTAAATCCAAGAGCCAACAAAATTGTTACTCCCCAAATCCAACCTGCGAAGTGTGCACTCCATACAACTGCCAATGAAGTTATCACCATACCTATTGTGTGAAACCACATTTGCATCTGAACATTCTTAATCGAGGCGACAACTGGAAGCATTGGTATGCCCGCCGCTTCATAATCGTCGCGATACTTAATTGCTAGTGCCCAAAAGTGAGG
>CAIUFY010000040.1 GCA_903898555.1 uncultured Actinomycetes bacterium | reverse complement strand
GGGTCTTGAGCGAACACTCATGGTCCGCCAGGGAATTAAAGATATGCATGACATCGTCGAAGGCGATATTCGATTCAGTCGATCATTTGGATTGGGGTTGTAATGCTGGCACCTCGGTCATGGATAGCAGAATATGTAAATCTCAATTCAGGCATAAGTGATGAAGAGATTGCCGCAGGCCTTGTAAGAGTGGGCTTCGAAGTTGAAGAAATCATCTCCAAGGGCAGCGACCTTAACGGCCCATTAGTTGTCGGTGAAGTTTTGTCTATTGAACAAGTTGAGGGCCAAAAGAAGCCCATTAGATATGTGGGAGTCAACTGCGGGGAATCAGAAACACGATATGTAATTTGTGGCGCTCAAAACTTTGAGGTGGGAGACCTTGTGGTTGTCGCACTTCCTGGGGCGCTTTTGCCTGGAGACTTTGCAATTGCAGCACGCCAAACGTACGGGCATACCTCAAACGGAATGATTTGTTCTGCAAGAGAAATTGGACTTGGCGAAGATCACGCGGGAATTATTGTTCTTCCCTCTGGCGTGGCAAAACCTGGCGATGATGCTATTTCCCTTCTTGAGATTAAAGATACCGTTTTTGATATTGCAGTAAATCCAGATAGAGGTTATGCACTGAGTATCCGGGGGATTGCGCGTGAAGTTGCAGCTTCCCTCAATCTGGAATTCTCAGATCCAATTGAATTTGCAAAACAAATATCTTTTAATGAATCAGGTTCTCCGGTAGCGGCGAAAATTTCCGACGGTGCGATGGTGCTGTTTCTTCGTACCATCAGCGATTACAACCCAGGAGCAAATTCTCCGTTGTGGATGACTCGTCGAATCGAAAAGTGTGGGATGCGTGCGATTTCGTTGGCAGTTGATGTAACAAATTACGTGATGATGGAGCTCGGGCAACCATTGCATGCATTTGATGCCGACCAGGTTAAGGATTTTCTAGAAATTCGTCGTGCAGGAGAGAGTAAGACTCTCAAGACGTTAGATGGAGTGGAGCGCGCTCTTAACGCAGATGATCTTGTTGTTGCGGACTCCAAGAGCGTTCTTGCTCTTGCAGGCACAATGGGTGGACTTGATTCTGAGATCACGGAAACAACCACACGAATCGCTGTAGAAGCTGTTAGATTCGATCAAATTTCGATTGCGAAGAATTCACGTAGGCACAAACTTTCAACTGAAGCTTCCCGTCGTTTCGAGCGAGGAGTTGATCCAAGTCTTGCGGAATTTGCTTCAGCCAGAGCCGCAGCTCTATTGGTCGAACTCAGTAATGCAACCTACGTGGGTACTTCGACTCAAGGAGAGGCAACTTATCTACCTGTTGTTGAATTAGATCCTGCATATATCGGGGCGCGCATTGGATTTGAAATTTTGCCAGAAACTGTTAAAGAAAAACTTGAACTTGTTGGGTGTGACGTTGAGGTTAAAGGTGGGAAGTTTTATGTTGATCCACCTTCTTGGAGAGTCGAACTTCAGTCACCGGCTGACTTAACCGAAGAAGTAGCGCGCAATATTGGCTATGACAAGATCCCTTCAATTTTGCCTCCGCGCAAGAATGTTGCAGAACTAACGCCATCGCAGAAACGTAGACGCTTGTTGGCGCAATCTCTTGTTGCACGTGGATATGCCGAAGTTATGACCTTCCCATTTGTTAACGAAGAAGTTGTTTCGCGTATGGGTTTTGTTGGAGCACGTGCAGAGTCATACCGTTTAGCCAATCCGATGTCAGAAGACCAACCACTTATGCGCCCGCATCTCTTGCCAGGTTTATTAGACGCTGCGCGAAGAAACTATGGCCGAGGATTCAAAGATTTTTCAATTTTCGAAATGGGTCTGATATTTAGAAAGAGTATTGATCTGACGCCGGGAATTTTCCCTGCTGTTGGAAAACGTCCAAGTGATGAAGTAATAAGTTCAATTTTCTCATCCGTACCGACCCAGCTTTCCTTTATTTGCGGAGTGCAGGTGGGCAAGGTTGGAACTGAAAGCTGGAAGGGCAAAGCTAGGGCCTACGAGTGGACGGACGCAGTCGGGGAAGTTGAAACTATTCTTCGACAGATGAATCTTTCCTGGGAGATTAAGCGCGCGGATCTCGCTCCGTGGCATCCTGGTCGATGTGCAGAATTTATCGTTGACGGTAAACCTGTGGCGCACGCAGGTGAGCTACACCCACGCGTTGTTGCTGATTTTGGATTGCCAGCTCGCTCAGCTGCCTGGGGAATTAACCTTGATGCGTTACCGCTCTCACCGCTAGTCACGCCTCAACCTATTGTTGTGATGCCTGCGGCAGTTCAAGATGTCGCTTTAGTTGTCGACAGCCAAGTAAGCGCCCAAGACATTAAAGCTGCGCTCATTGAGGGCGCGGGAGAGCTCCTTGAATCAATCACGCTATTTGATCGCTATGAAGCCTTGGGCGACGGCAAAGTTTCTTTAGCTTTTTCTCTCGTATTTCGCTCCGTTGACCGCACGCTTACAGCAGCTGAAGTTTCGGAGTTTAGAGAGAGCGCGGTAGCGGTTGCTTCGCTGAAATTTGGAGCGACAGTTCGTGCATAATTATGCATAAGATTGCATAATTATACTTCATACTTTATTCTATAGTCATGAAAGTTGGAATTGTAGGAGCAAGTGGTTATTCAGGCGGGGAGTTAATCCGCCTTCTCAGCGGCCATCCTAAATTTGAAATTGTTTATTTGGCGGCATCAACCAGCGCGGGGGAGCGAATTACTTCGGTTCATCCTCAACTCGTTAACTTCTCGGATCAACTTTTCGAAGAGACTCATTTACAGGGAATGCAGAAATGCGATTTAGTGTTTTTTGCACTTCCGCATGGCGCTTCCGCGCCATGGATTTCCAAGCTTTCAAAAGAAATTAAAGTTGTTGATCTAGGAGCAGACTTCCGGCTTGAAGATGCCGAACAGTGGGAGAAATACTATGGCGGTACATACGCAGGATTCTTGAATTACGGCCTTCCGG
>CAIUFY010000039.1 GCA_903898555.1 uncultured Actinomycetes bacterium | reverse complement strand
GGCATCACGCCGTCATCGGCAGCAACAACCAAGATTGCGATATCGGTGACTTTGGCACCACGAGCACGCATCGCTGTAAATGCTTCGTGACCTGGTGTATCGATAAAGGTAATTGCGCGGTTAACTCCATCGTGATCATGATGAATTTGGTAGGCACCAATGTGCTGAGTAATTCCGCCTGCTTCAGACTTAATTACTTCCGTGCTTCGGATGCTATCCAAAAGACGAGTCTTACCATGATCAACGTGACCCATAACGGTAACGATTGGCGAGCGCACGACAAGGTCGGCCTCATCAACGTTTTCAAGTTCAGCAGCAAGATTGATATCGAACTCTTCTAGGAGTTCACGATCTTCATCTTCTGGGCTAACGATTTCAATGACGTAACCCATTTCTCCGCCAAGAATCGCAAATGTATCTTCATCGACAGACTGAGTAGCTGTCACCATTTCGCCTAAATGGAATAGCGCAGATACGAGTGCCGAAGCATCCGCATTAATCTTTTCAGCAAGATCCATGAGCGAAGCACCGCGACGAAGACGAACTACAGTCTTTCCGTCACCGCGTGGAACTACTGCGCCACCAAGACTTGGTGCCGCCATATTGTCGAACTCTTCGCGAAGTGCCTTCTTGCTCTTATGAGCTTTACGGCTCTTTCCTGTCTGCTTTCCGAAAGCACCTGCTGCGCCACCGCGTTGATGACGTGCTGGGCCTTTACCAAATGTTTGACCGCCTGCTGGAGCTGCGCCAGTTCCAGTTCCCGGAGTACCAGGACGGTAAGGCGATGAACTTCCTGGACGTGGTGCACCAGTTGCTCCACCTGGACGCGCCGCACCAGCAGGACCTGAAGTTGGTCCGCGTTGTGCGAATCCTGGACGACTTTGCCCTGGGCGTGCACCTGACATTGGAGGACGAGATTGTCCTGTTTGTGGCGGACGTTCTCCTGGATGTAATGGACGACGAGCTGGTGGACGCGGTATTGCACCGCCAGCAGTTGAAGAGAATGGATTATTGCCAGCACGCGGTGGGCGTGGCATTGCAGAAAATGGATTTGGAGCTGCAGCTGTAGGTGGAGCAGGAACTGCAGAAGGAGGAGCTGGATTTGGAATAGATGGTGCTGCAGGCGCTTCACTTACAGGCGCATTTGCTTCACGACTAATCTTTTCGATTTGGGATCGAGTGCCTTCATCGAGAGATGCAATTGCTGCTTCAATCTCTTCTGGAGTGGGGGCCGGTTTTGCAACCGCCTTCTTCGAGGCAGCTTTCTTAACAGGCTTTGGAGAATCTTCAGCCGGCTTCATATCCGGGAATTTCTCCATCAACTTGCGCACAACAGGTGCTTCAACAGTTGAGGATGCGGAACGAACGAATTCGCCGACTTCTTGCAATTTAGCGAGCAAATCTTTGCTCTCTAAACCTAACTCTTTCGCTAACTCATAAACGCGAACTTTAGCCACGGTAGCCTTTCTGCTTCTCTATAGAAGGCTCCGGGGTTTTTCAGGAGCCTAAATTAATGCCTTACTCATGAGCGTGAGGTGCTCATGATTGTGTATGTGCCTTTTTGATAAAGACAGAAGTCATTTACTGCTCCTTTTGATAACTTCTCAAGGTTTTGAGAAAGTCTTCTAATATTTCAACTCGGACATCTGTCGAACTTTTGAAAGCTCGGGCAAATGCTCTGCGTTGCACTGCTACATCCAAACAGTTCGGATGTAACCAAGCTCCGCGCCCCGGCTTGCTGTGATTCGGATCAGGAAGAACCTGATTTTCAACCAAAACAATACGAAGTAAGTCGGTCCAATTCTCCTTCTTGCGACAAGCGATACAACTCCGAATGGGTAATCTCAATCGGGGCCCTCTCGAATCTGTCTCAAATTCTTGAACTAGGGTTCCCACCTTACCGGGAGTTAGCCTTCGGTCGGTAATTGCTCCTCTTCCTGAGCGTGATCTGCCACAGGTGGAACGGGTTTTTCAATTCTCTGAACTGGGTTGTCCGGGTGAATATCTATCCGACAGCCCGTCAGCCTTGCTGCCAGGCGAGCATTTTGTCCATCTTTACCAATTGCAAGTGAGAGCTGGAAGTCTGGCACGATAACTTTGATTGAATTTGGATCGTTATTCACACTCTCGGCACTTGTAACGCGTGCTGGTGCCAATGCGTTTGCAACATAAGTCGCAGGATCTTCCGACCAATCCACGATATCAATTTTTTCGCCAAAAAGTTCATCGCTCACTGCGCGGGAACGAGCACCACTTGGTCCAATGAGAGCCCCTTTGGGACTAACACCGGCTCTATGGGTGCGAACAGAAATCTTTGAGCGTTGTCCTGGTTCGCGCGATACGCCCATAACCTCAACAACTCGGTCATTAATTTCTGGAACTTCAAGAGCAAAGAGAGCTCGTACCAATTGAGGATGCGTGCGAGACAAAGTGATTTCAGGCCCGCGTTCACCCTTTTCTACTTTTACAACGAAAGCCTTTATGCGATCGCCATGCTTGAAAACTTCGCCCTTGACTTGTTCATTGAGGGGAATTTTTCCTTCCGTGCGCCCACCAAGGTAAACATAAACCACTGTTTCATCTCTGCCTTGCTGAACTTCTCCGGAGATAATGTCTCCGATTGAAGCGGTAAATTCTTCAATGATTGCGTTGTCTCTCTCCTCACGCATGCGCTCCTTTAAGGACTTGCGAGCGATAGATTCTGCAACTGCTTCGAAACCCTCTGGATTATCAATTACTGTTTCGAGCCAAATTCCTTCTTCGTCATAGACCGGAACGTGAATTACGAATTCACCTGTGAGACGATTGTAAACACAACGTCCCTTTGGCTTCGATTCTGGAAATTCTGCATACGCTTCGGCAACTCGGTTTTCGACATAATTGATGAGCTGCTCAATTGGAATCTTTCGATCTTCTGCCAATAAAACTAATCCTTGAAAATCAACGCTCATTCTTTTTCCTTTGCATTGAATTCAATTTGAACAATTGCTTTCTTAATTTCAGAAAATGTAACTTCAGATTCATCGACAAAAACGCTTTCTTCAGTCGATTCCCCAATTCGGCCCTCGACAACTGAACCATCCAACATTGTTACTTTAATCAGGCGACCTTTGTTTTTTCTCCAATGCCGAGGCACTGTCAGCGGCCTGTCGATCCCAGGTGATGTAACTTCAAGAGTAAACGGGGTGCTTCCCATTTCAGGAAGGGCTTCAACAATTTCAGAGACATTTCGAGATATCTCAGTAACTTGATCTAAATTTAGGCCTGACTCACCATCAACGATTACGGTCAGAAGGCTTTTCTTTCCCGCTCTAACAAGCATGACATCTTCAAGAAATGCTTGAGAGGATTCAATAGTGGGAGTAATTGCTTCGGCTATACGTTCACGAACATTCATAAGAACTCCAAACACTATTTAGTTATAAGTACCAGCCAATCATAACCCACCTTCGCGATAAGCAAAAATGTCACTCCGAGGAAGACTTTTCTCACGAGAGGAGAGCCGCCTTTTATAGCTAAGCGTGTGCCAAGAAGCGCTCCACTCACATTTGCAACCGCCAAAATCAAACCTACATGCCACCAAATATGCCCAGTTAGCTGGAAGGAAATTATGGCTGCAACATTTGTGGACCAATTAACTAATTTTGCTGTCGCTGAAGCTTTGAGAAACGCGTATCCGACTACTCCAACTAAAATAAAGAGTAAGAATGTTCCAGTTCCTGGACCGAAAATTCCATCATAAAAACCAATCAAAAGACCACAACTCCCGACAATCCAATGTCGAATCCGTGGCGTAAATTTTAAAGTTTCTTCCATTCCAAGGTCTGGTTTAAACCACGTGTAAAGAGCCACCGCAATCAGCAAGAAGAGGATAAATGGGCGAAAGAAATCTTTTGGCACCGAAGCGGCCAACCTCGCGCCTGTCATCGAGCCGATAAAAGCGGGTATCGCCATATATACGGCAATCCGCAAATCAGGCTTTACTTTCTTAAAATAATTGTATGTCGCTGTAGTGGTGCCAAAAACTGCGGGAATTTTATTTGTTCCAAGAATCATCGGAAGTGGCTTGTCCGATATCCCAATGAGCAGTGCTGGAAGTTGTACTAATCCCCCGCCTCCGGCCATTGCATCCACAAAGCCTGCAAAACCTGAAGCGATCGCAAGAAAGATCCAGGTTGTTATTGGCATTAGTTTGCAGTTACAACGTTCAGAATTTCTTCAACTGCGCTATCTAGAACTACTTCGACTTTCTCTCCACTTCGACGATTTCGAAGCTCGACTTTTCCTTCAGCGAGTGCTTTGCCCACAATTACGATAAATGGATTACCGATGAGTTCAGCATCCTTAAATTTCACACCAGGGCTAGCGTCGCGACGATCATCAAGCATCACGCGAAGGCCTTTAGATTCTAGATCGGTTGCTAACTTCTCAGCTGTGTCGAAAGGCAGATCATCTTTTCCTGTTGCGACAATATGAACATCTGCTGGAGCAACCTCACGAGGCCAGATAAGTCCTATTTCGTCGTGGCTTTGCTCGGCAATAGCGGCAACTGCTCGTGAAACACCAACGCCGTACGAGCCCATCGTGACTACACGTGCCTTGCCGTCTTTATCGAGAACTGTCAGGTCTAGTGCCTCTGCATATTTGCGGCCAAGTTGGAAGATATGACCAATTTCGATTGCACGATCGATTACAACCGGAGTTGCGCACTCGGGACATAAATCCCCTGCGCGAACTTCTGCCGCTTCGATAAATCCTTCAACTTCAAAATCGCGTCCATGAGTAACAAACATGACATGCTTTTCGCGAATATTTGCACCAGTAATCCAGTGCGAGCCTTTCACAATACGTGGATCTGCGTAGACCGTAATGCCGTGTTCCTTGGCATCTTGTGGTCCAACATATCCCTTAACAAGGCCAGGGAATTTCTTAAAATCCTCATCCTCAAATAACCGAAGTTCCTCGACACCAGGCAAGTTAGCTTCCACTCGCTTTAGATCAACTTCGCGATCACCGGGAACCAAAATTGAAATCGCTTTTCCATCTGCCATTAGCAGCACATTCTTGAGGGTATCGCTTCCCTGGAATCCACCACCATGATTTTGGTTTAGAAGTTCAACAAGAGAATCAATTGTTGGGGTATTTGGAGAATCAAAGACTTTCATCGCTGGAGCTGGTTCGCCAGAATATTCTGGAACCTTTGTAACCATTGCTTCAACGTTTGCCGCATAACCACACTTTGGACAAAGAACATATGTGTCTTCGCCTGTAGAACATGGCGCCAAAAATTCTTCCGATCGAGATCCGCCCATTGCACCAGAGACAGCAGAAACAATGTTGTACTTGAGACCCAAGCGATCAAATAAAGAGATGTAGGCGTTGCGATGCTTCTCATATGAGGCTGCGAGGCCGGCATCGTCAATATCAAAAGAATATGAATCCTTCATCACAAATTCACGACCGCGGATGATTCCACTACGAGGGCGAGCTTCATCGCGATACTTTGTTTGGATTTGATAAATTGATATTGGAAGATCTTTATATGAAGCAAACTCACCTTTGATCATCAAGGTGAACATCTCTTCATGGGTTGGTCCAAGCAACATATCGTTTCCGCGACGATCCTTCAGGCGAAAAAGTGAACCGCCATATTCTTCCCAACGCTTTGTGCGTTCGTATGGTTCGCGCGGCAAGAGTGCTGGAAAATGAACCTCTTGAAAACCGGCTGCATCCATCTCATCGCGCACAACTCTTTCAATATTGCGAAAGGTGATGTAACCAAGGGGTAACCAGGAATAGATACCTGCTGCGATACGTCGTACATACCCCGCTCTAACGAGCAATTTGTGGGATGCGACTTCAGCATCAGCTGGATCATCACGAAGGGTGCGAAGTAAGAGAGTCGACATGCGTAACATGTGAGAACCTTACTTTACGGTGACGGTCGGCTCCCCCGAGGAAACTCCCGCTGCTTCCATCTCTTCAGCAATTCGCATTGCCTCTTCGATGAGAGTCTCAACAATTTGAGATTCAGGCACTGTCTTAATTACGACGCCTTTAACAAAAATCTGACCTTTTCCGTTGCCTGAGGCAACACCGAGGTCTGCTTCGCGAGCTTCGCCTGGGCCATTCACGACGCAGCCCATGACTGCCACGCGAAGAGGAACTGTCATCCCTTGCAACCCTGCCTGAACGCTTTCGGCTAGCGTGTAAACATCAACTTGTGCTCGGCCACATGATGGGCAAGAAACTATTTCTAGCTTCCGTTGGCGCATATTGAGAGATTCAAGAATAGAAATTCCAACTTTTACTTCCTCTACTGGAGGAGCAGAAAGGGAAACTCGGATTGTGTCTCCGATGCCCTCGGCGAGAAGAATTCCAAAAGCTGTAGCTGATTTAATCGTTCCTTGAAAAATAGGTCCAGCTTCTGTAACTCCGAGGTGAAGCGGGTAATCGCACTGCGCCGCTAGAAGTCGGTAAGCCTTGACCATCGTCACAGGATCATGATGTTTAACCGAGATTTTAATATCTGAAAAACCGTGTTCTTCAAATAGAGATGCTTCCCAAAGTGCTGATTCGGCCAGCGCTTCTGGTGTTGCCTTTCCATATTTAGCAAGAAGGCGTGGATCTAACGAACCTGCATTCACACCAATACGAATTGGAATACCTGCATCACCGGCTGCCTTAGCAACTTCTTTAACTTTGTCATCAAACTGCTTAATGTTTCCTGGATTTACGCGAACTGCTGCGCACCCTGCATCGATAGCAGCGAAAATATATTTTGGTTGAAAATGAATATCGGCGATGACTGGAATTTGAGATTTCTTTGCAATCTGGGCAAGAGCGTCAGCATCATCTTGGCTTGGAACTGCAACGCGAACAATTTGGCATCCCGATGCCGTTAATTCCGCGATTTGTTGAAGTGTTGCATTCACATCAGAGGTGAGGGTGGTGCACATGGATTGAACGCTTACTGGCGCATCTCCTCCAACAAGCACGCTTCCAACTTTCAACTGCTTGCTCTTGCGACGCGGCGCAAGAGTTGGGAGTGGGGCTGAGGGCATTCCAAGATTGACCATGGGAATACCTTACAAGTTGAAGTGGACTGGATTGAAAATGTCAGCCGCAAGGAGCAAAAGTGAGAGCCCAGCGAGGAAAACGAAGACCACTAAGGTCAAAGGAGTGAGAGATTCCACATTAATGGGGCGTGGATTTGGGCGACGGCGGATACGAGCCCACACGTTTCGAACTCCATCAATTGCTGCGATTGCCATATGCCCGCCATCGAGTGGAAGGAGCGGCAAGAGATTGAAAATTCCCACAAAGATGTTGAGGCTTGCAATGATTAAAAGGAAGGTACCAATCCGCTCGTTCCAAGCAAGTGATGCATTACCCGCTGTTTGAGCGGACGCTTCGGCAACGCCGATAACTCCCACAAGCCCCGCAGGATCTCGCTTTTCTCCGCCGAATGTTTGGCGTACGAGTGCCGGAACTTTTGATGGCAAGTGAGCAAGGGATGTAATGCTTCCTGTGAAGAGACTTCTGGAAAGTTCCCAGCTGTGCGACAAAGAAGTTCCTAGAGGAGATCTAGCCATTCCCAATTTATTGAGAACGCCAAGCATCCCAATAGTTTTTCCATTGACTTTATGCGGGATCGAAGTGATCGGAATATTTAGCTCTTCATTGCCACGTTGAATTGAGAAAATATTTGTTTTTCCAGGTGAATTCCGAACAACATTGATATCAGAATTCCAATCTTTGATTGGATACCCATTAATTGCTGTGAACTTATCACCCGGTTGAAGTCCGGCAGCTTTAGCTGGAGAAGGCACGGATGCTGAAGTACATGCTCTGTTATTGGCGTTTATGCACGGGACAACTTGATCTACGGTTGATGTTAGTGAGATTGTCCCAACTCCAAAAAAGATCACAAAAATAAGAAAGAAGCCGAGTGCAAAATGAAGAAATGAACCAGAGCCAAGCACAATCAGCCTCTTTGGGGCCGAAGCTTTATAAAAAGCTCTGTGAGAATCACTTTCTGGCAACTCTTCACTTGCTGACATGCCAACAATTCGGCAATAGCCTCCAGCAGGAATCGCTTTAATTCCGAATTCTGTTTCGCCCCTCTTTGTCGACCAAATTTTCTTACCAAAGCCTAGAAAAAATTCAGTGACTTTCATGCCAAAACTCTTCGCGGTGAAGTAGTGCCCGGCTTCGTGAATCATCACTGAAGTGAGTAGGGCGACCATGAATGCTAGGACTCCAATAAGACCCATCATGAGCTACTTCCCTCTTTCTTGATTAATTCTTCAGCAACCGTTCGCGCATCATTCTCGAGAGCACTGACATCGCTCAAATCCCGAAGCTCGGAGAGCGATTTTCCTTCGATTTTTTCCACTGTATTTGATACTACTCGAAGAATTGATGTGAAACCTATGCGCTTGCTGAGAAAAGCACTGACTGCACTTTCATTCGCGGCGTTGTAAATAGCAGGCAGTCCGCGTCCGATTTCTCCAACTCTTCTCGCTAAATCGACTGCAGGAAATCTTTGATTATCTATCGGGCGAAACTCCCAAGAATGTGGCTTTGACCAATCGATTGGAGAAGTTGCCCGTTCGACCCTGTTTGGATATCCAAGTGCGTAAGCAATCGGACCTTTCATATTTGGCGGACTAGCCTGTGCAATTGTTGAGCCGTCGAAAAACTCCACCATCGAGTGAACGACTGATTGCGGATGAATAACAGCATCAATCTGTGAATATGGAATATCAAATAGGTAGTGGGCTTCGATTATTTCAAGCCCCTTATTAACCAAGGTTGCAGAGTTAATTGTTACGACTGGCCCCATCGACCAGGTTGGATGCGCGAGCGCATCCTCAATCGTTACACCCGCAAGGTCCGTCCTATCTCTAAAAGCCCCTCCACTTGCAGTAATAACAAGCTTCTTGATTTCATTTCGCTTTCCACCCAGCATGGCTTGGAAAATCGCCGAGTGCTCTGAATCGACGGGAATTAGTCGCTCGCGACCAAAGCTTGTGACTAGCTCACCGCCCGCAACTAGCGACTCTTTGTTGGCAAGTGCAACAACGTTGCCCGCCGACAAGGCAGAAAGCGTTGAAGCCAGTCCAACAGATCCCGTAATTCCATTCAAGACAATATCTGCTGGAATACTCGCAATTTCAGGCGACGCTTTCGCACCACAAATGACGGAAACACCAGCTGGCAGTTCTGCAGAAAATTCAGTAGAGCTCGTGCCGATAATTGGAACGTGGAACTTCTTTGCCTGGTCGGCTAGGAGTTTATGATTTCCGAAACCTGCGCTTAGACCAATTACCCGAAAAAGTTCAGGATTTGCCGAGATCACTTCGAGGGCTTGGAGACCGATGGACCCGGTTGAGCCCAAAATCACGATATCGCGCTTTGCCTGCATGCCCCCATTCTCTCGCACTTTCCAGGTGTAGTTACACTTCAACCATGCCATCACAGACACCTCTTGCTCAAGAACGCCATGTTGTTACCGCTATTCCTGGGCCAAAGTCCCAGGCAGCCCTTGCTCGTAGAGCAGCGGCTACCTCAGCTGGCCTCGGCCTGACTTTTCCAGTTGTAATTGAGCGCGCTCAAGGTGCAATCCTTCAAGACGTTGACGGCAATTCCTTAATCGATTTTGGTTCGGGTATCGGTGTTACAAATGTTGGTAATGCGAATAATCGCGTTGTTCAGCGAGTCATCGATCAAGTCCAATCCATCACACACACATGTTTCACTGTTGCCCCATACATGGGTTACATCGAAGTGTGCGAACTTCTCAATGAACTAACTCCCGGCACGCATGCCAAGAAATCTCTTCTCGTTAATTCAGGTGCTGAAGCTGTCGAGAATGCCGTAAAGATTGCTCGTCATTTCACAAAGCGCCCTGCAGTTGTTGTCTTCGAACACGCATACCACGGTCGCACAAACCTTACGATGTCTTTAACGGCTAAGAACATGCCATACAAGGAAGGCTTCGGCCCATTTGCAGGAGAAATTTTCCGCATGCCAATGCCTTATCCATATCGCGCGATTTCTAATCCAGCGACACTTGCGCAAGATTCATTTGAAGAAATTTCACATCGAATTGAAAAGGAAATTGGCGCACACAATGTTGCAGCAATTTTAATTGAGCCAATCCAAGGTGAGGGCGGATTTATCGTTCCTCCTAAGGGATTCCTACCAGCGCTCGCTGATTTTTCTAAGAAGCATGGAATTGTATTTATTGCAGACGAAGTTCAATCTGGTTTTTGCCGCACGGGCGACTGGTTTGCAGTTAATGATGAGAACGTTGTCCCAGATATGGTCGTTACTGCAAAGGGAATCGCTGGCGGCCTTCCACTTGCAGGAGTAACTGGACGCGCAGATATTATGGACTCAGTTCATGTTTCTGGACTTGGTGGCACTTACGGTGGAAATCCGGTTGCATGCGCCGCGGCGCTTGGTGCGATTGAGGCTATGAAGGAAGAGAAGCTAAATGATCGTGCTCGACATATCGGGCAGGTGCTCGGAGACAAGCTTCGCGAACTTCAAGCAAAGTATCCAGTGATTGGTGATGTACGAGGTCGAGGAGCCATGCAAGCAATTGAGCTTGTTAATCCTGGAACAAAGGAGCCAAATACGCAGGCAATGCTTGACGTGATTAAGTACTGCACAAGCAAGGGTGTTCTCATTCTTACTGCAGGAACCTATGTAAACGTCATTCGTTTCTTGCCACCACTGATTATTTCAGATGAACTTCTCAATGATGCGCTCAGCGTTCTTGAGGAAGCGTTCGCTTCGCTTAAGTAATTCTGCTTAGAT